>NZ_DKXK01000026.1:3185-29543 GCF_002492185.1 Lactococcus sp. UBA7128 | reverse complement strand
CTAATTATTTGACATTAGTCCATAGAGCATAAGGTAAAACTGACGTCAAAATTGACGTAAACCGCAGTGCGGTTTGTTTTTAGAGTGGGGTCAGATTGAACATTAAAAACGTCACAATGACGTTAATACGTCAAGTTGACGAATACCTCAAAACCCTTGTCTTTACTAAACTTAAATAGCACACGTCACTGTGACGGATAGCCCTGTTTTATTACCCGTCACAGTGACGTATGCTATTTATCTAAAGATTTCCCTTAGATTGTTTAGCATACGATAAAAAATCTTCTTCTCTAACGAGAATATTTTTACTTGTTTTCAAGTAAAGAAATTTTATCTTTAAGACTTTGTTGAGCTTTCTTAGCTTCTTGAATTTGATCCCGAATACTTTCAATTTGAGACAGATTACTATCAATTTCTGACTTCGTTTCCTTCTGTTCATCTTCAGTTTCAAAGTCAAGTTTGGTACGTAAACGTTCGTTAGCTTCTTCGAATTTTGAAATATCCTCTGTCAGATTTTTAATTTTTTCATCATAGTTCTTGATGCTTTGTTTTGCATCAGAAGTTAAATCTGAAACGTATCTTTGCTCATAATATTCTGTTGTCTTTTTCTCAAATGTTCCTTTTTCTTGAATATTTTTTTGAGTGATACTGATAGCCCCAAGCTCTTTAGCTTGAGAATTTTTCGTATCAGAAGTCAACATTTGAACAAGTATTTGCTTAACATTTTCTACTTTTGGAATAAATACAACATAATAGTTAAGATTAATTTGTTCAAGTTTTCCTTGAATTTCTTCTCCTGTTTGTGCATTATAAACTTTTGTTTTTAACTCCTGAAGGCCATTTTCTAAACTCCCTTGGTAAATCATTTCAACTTCAAGTAGAGAAGAATTTTTATAGTAACTGGCATTTTTAAAGACGAGTGATTCGCCATTATTCTCCATTTTTGCACCCACTCGAGTTGTTTTTATCTCGTTGTGATGTGTAGTATAGAAACTAAAACCTGAGAACGCACATGCAATAATAAAAAATATTGTACCTACTATCTTGTAAATTTTTGTACTTATAGTTAACATGTTTCTTCCCTTCTACTCTGGTAACGGAGGAAATTCAAAAGAAGGAAAACTTTCATCCAAGTTATCTGGAGACGGTGGTTCAATCGGCAAGTTTTCTTCTTGTAGCGGTATATTTTGAATAGGATTCGCTGTTTCACGATTGATTACTTTGCCTTGATTTGCATTGCTAAGGAGATTCCATTTAGAAACAATCATGTCGTTGGAATAAACTTTTTTCCCATCGTTGGCTATGTAATTATTATTTTTTAGAGTGTATTCTGCAAAAATTAACGAGCCCTTTCTTGCATACTTTGCAAAATTTTCTGCTCTTTCCCGATAAAATAAAAGCGAGAAAACATCATTATCTCGCTTACCTTGGTTATTTTTATATTCTCTTTGGCAGAATATATTGACACGTACGATAGCCAAATTACTATCCGCAAACCGTAGTTCTGGATCACTTGCAAGGCGGCCAATTACAAAACCTTTATTTAACATTATTTAATTCCTTTCGTATATTTAATCTGCTGTTGGAGAGCTGAATTGTGAGACAAGATATGATGTAGCTGTCTTTTTAAGTTGCAATTTATAGACTTGAAGTTGTGGACGTTTAGCAATTGTTTGCTTCACTAACCCCACAAAATTTCCTTGTGCATCTTGATAGATTTCAATTGAATCACTCTCTGATTTCATAGTCACTGGAACTGATACGTCAACGCTCATATACTTTTGCATTTCTGGTGTGAGCATGTCTTTTATGTTCTGATTACGATCATCAATTGATTTGTAATTGCAATATGTTTTTAGAAAATCTTCTACAAAAGAAAGTTTTTCTAAATTTTCTGGCGAGTCCAAATTCATATTACTTTCTTCCTCTGCCACTGTATTTTCTTCTTCTACCGCACTTGTTTCTGATTTTTTAGGCTTGCTACTATCTTTGATTACGAAGTCTGTTTCGACCATTTCTTTAGGCTCTGTTGGCTGTTGACTTGCAAGCGAAATAGTTAAGGCAACCCCCACAAACAAAATGGCGATTGCTGAAATAATTAAAGTCTTTTTTGATATTTTTTTACTTTTCATTTGAACCTCTTATTAAATTTATTTAGGGGGAATACATACACTAGAGATAGAATTATCCCAAGTTCTGTTCATTTTTTGAACGGTTTGTACCCCTGCAGTGTTTTGTTCATATGTAGCGAATGCGGAGCCATTGACTGAAGCAATGATACCCGTATGTCCGTAAGGATTCTGACTTGAAGCACCTGCGACAGGTCCAGGATACCAATTAATTACAGCTCCTGCTTTTAGGTCACTTGCTTTTGGATTAAAGATTACTTTCCAACCATGTGCTTTAAACTGTGCCAAGTTATCATGCCCAATTGCATAGGCATTCAGGCCCACTAAATTAAAGTTTGAAATTTGATTAACATAGTATTTAGAAAGCGCATAACACTGACCATCTCCGACCTGTTTTCCTAATAAGCCTTCGATAGAACGGATTGTTCCGCTACCAGTGTTACCTCCATTTCCAAAGTTAAAATCAGAATCTTTCCAATGGGCTATGGCGAACTTATCATATTTTTCAACCCATTTATTAGACTGAATAATAGACATACAGTTCGTATAGTAGGGTGAACTTTCTGTAATACCTGCAGCAGCATAACCTCCTCTACCTAAGTCGAGTAGAACAGGACCTGGATCTTTCTTTCCTACAGCCATCTTGAAATTATTTTGTGTGGCAATCATGAAGCCATAGTAGCTAAACCCCGCTTCCTGATTGGGAAAACGCATATAAAATCCGCCTTCACTCCCTCCAATTCCTCGAGGTGTACCTGAAGGGAAAGGCGCTCCTGCAAACCATGTAATTCCGAAATTATTCTTGTCTATGAGTGCTGAAGGAGCTTTTCCCCAATTGCTTTCATAAGCATATTGGGAAAGAATAACAGAAGGCAAAAGATGATATTTAACTGCAGTACCAACCGCAAGTTGTGCTACTTTATCGGATATTTGACCCTCTCCTTTTATCTCAGGATACTTTGGTACTGCAGGAGTAAATCCACCAGTGTAATCCCCAAAACCTTCGCTTTCATAGTTATCTTGCATACTCTTAACGCCTATTACTGACATCATTGTGGTAAAGCTTGCAATTGCGCCCAATGCTGTTGGTACAAGTAGACCTAAAATAACCCCTAAAACAATAAGTTTACGTTTTAGACTTTTAAATATCATAGAACCTCTTTTCTATGCACCACCTTCAAAGAGTTCTAATTCTGCAGGAGAAACCCAATGGTACATAATCAAAGGCTTTTCTGTTGCTCCTACTAGCATCATTTTACTTCCTCGATTTTCTTCAATACCGTAGCTCTTAATATCTTTATAGTCAAACTCTCTAAAGTCATCAGAGAAGTATTTTTGAAGCGTAGGAATTGCAGTAGGTGGCTGTTTCATCCACATTCTATATTGAACCAGACCAATGATATTACTTATATCATTCATCGCTTGACCAATTTCACCGCCCATCTGAGCAGCGTTAGGTGGCAACATTTTCGCCACATTTTGAGTGGCTAAGGTAATGTCAATAAAGAATTTACGCCCCTCTGCTACAGTCATAGAATAAGCTCTAGTCGCATATGATTTATAAGGGTTAAGAACATTATGACACTCATCTGTGATAATCTGTGTCCGCTTAATTTCGCTCCACAGCTTACGACCTTGTACATAATCTTTCCATTCTTGTCGCCCGTTATTTTGTGCTTGTGACAAGAATAAAGAGAGTGCAACATTAAATAGTGTGTCATAGACAGGGTCTGTAGAATTGTCGTTAATCATTGAAATATCAAAACATATAAGCTGTTTATCCAATAAATTATCAAGGGTAGTATAGCCAATGAACTGCTGACTATTAGGCTCAATAACTTCAGTAATCATTGAAATTAAATCATCTTCTACAGCTTTTCTTGTAGGTTCTCGTTCTTGGCTAAACAATTTTTCAAGGTAGTGTTTAAAATCTATAAAGGTTGGATATTCATTGTTAGAAAGCCGAGTAATCGGACGAGTGGCTTTTTTACCATAGATACCAAATTCAATATAAAATTCTTTAAGAATTTGACGAATTTTCGCATTGGCATTTGCAGTTTTAAATTCATAAAGGATATTGAAACGATTAACAGTATCTGTAAGATGTGAATTAAATGAAGCATCAACATCTTCTTCCATACTATTTTCATCTGCTTTAGAAACCAAACCAAAAACTTGGAGTAAATTAATCAAACCATCCCGACCGTCAAGGTGCAAGTATGCTCCACCAAGGCGTTTAACAATCTTTTGAAATTCTCCTGATTTATCAAAGATATATACAAAATTTCCTCTCATCCAATTGTCCTCAAGCATATGCTTGAGAAGGGTTGATTTACCAGAACCTAAACTACCTGCTACAAATTTTGAATATGAAAGTCTTGTTTTTGATTTAGCAAATGGATCAAAGTAAACTCGGCCGCCAGTCTGTGTCGAACCATAGAAAAAAGCTTCCTCGTCATGAAGAAAGCTATTATTATGGGCGAATCCAATTCCAAAGGTTTCTGCAGGTAATTCAATACCTTCTCGGAAATTGTTTTCAAACTTTGTTGCCCAAAGGCTATGACTAATGAAAAATGATTGATAATCAGAGAGCATCATACCAGGATAGATACGTGCTTCAAATTTAACTTCTTTGTTCATATCTGCGACTTTTTCTTCTAACTCCTGGAGTGTTGGAGCTGAAATAAACAAACGAATTTCCATCGTTTTAATGACTTCACCAATATCATTCATTTTATCTGCTAAAATACGCAACTCATTGGCATTACGTGTTGCAGCATCACTTAATGTTGTTTTCCCACGTTTTTTTGCTTGATTTGCTTCGTCGTTGTAATTCTCAACGGTATCACCGATTTCTTCCTCATAATCAACATTAGGATTGATATGATAGTCAATGGTCGCAACTTCCACGTGTTCATGGTTCACAATACTTGAAATCCAGAAATCTTTTTTCGTGAGAGGTAACTCGCTGACATACATAATCGCATGGTAACCTTTGGAGCTTTGATAATAGGTGAAACTTGTACCAAAAACTAGTCCCCCATGTGTTGCTGTTTCAATAATATCGGTGTTAGCTCTTTTTCGCTTTACAATTTTTGTATTTTCGCTCAAGTGACCTGAATTATTGAACAGCTCAAAAAGAAGTTTAATTTCTTTTTTATCAAGTTGATCAAAAGTAAACAATTGCTTACCTGCAGTTACTAATCCATCGATATTTTGTTCCAATTCTTCAATACTTGCCCCATATACCGCAATAAAAGATTGTCTCGTTTTTACCCACTTCTCTTGCACTTTTAATTTTTTCATCTCATAATTGAGATACTGTTGTTTAATTGGGTCAGATTCTGATTTCATCTTTTCATTGATAAAATCTTGATTATCTTTGTTATTTTCTGGAAAGTTCAAGTAAATCTCTTTAAATTCATCTATGTGTAATCGATGAAATTCCCAATATTCACGAGTAAGTTTATCAAACTCCTCATCAGTAATTTTTGTAAGGTCATACGATGTAGGGCGAAAGATAGCTTGGTATTGTATTATGTCATTATATTCTGACACAACATACCCATTTTCCAAGAACTCAATAACAGGATAGGTTAAATCTTTAACCTTCTTTGACTTTTTTGGAAATATTTTAGATTTTATATCTGGTAACAGCTTCAATTTCTTATTTTTTGTTTGCTTGATATTATCTGAAGCAAAATCATTAAGGTTCATATTATTCATTTTTCATCTCTCCTGGAATCTCTTTCCGCGATATATATTTTGACAGGATTGGTAACAATTAAAAAGATAACCTGCCAATGTTTCAAATTAACTTCCTTATTAGGTAACATTAACCAAACCGACAACACAGTTACTAGGCTTATCCATATAAGCCTTAAAGGGGTTATCATCATCAAGGAAGTAACTATACCTGCTCCAATTCCCATAACAACACCCCGTATGTCTTTTGTAGTTAAACCTCCTTTAATATCAAAATCTTTGCGAATTTTTTTTGGTGTTTTAATCGACATTAAACATATCTCCTCTCGGCTCTTGTGAAAATAGCCCGTCTGCTTCAAAAGGTTTTTTAGCCTCTTTTAACTCTTTTTTGGCCTGTCTACGAGCAGATGAAAAACCGATTGCTTTTTTAGTCATTTCTCCTGCTTGATAGCCTTTTACAGCAGCATTTTTTATACTTTTTTGTGTAGGTGTAACAATTTCTTTGAAGTCAGATTTAATTTCTTGACTTTCTTTATGCTTAATACCAAGATACTTATCTTTTGCATTCTCATACGCAAGCATTGCATCATCAACTTTCTTACGTTTTGATTCTACTGTATCTGTTACAGCATGTGGTAAAGATACATCATCAAAAGCACGAACAGCTTCTTCGTTCTGCCCATTTAATATGTCAGAGTAATCAGATGAAAGTCCATGTGTATCCACCTGATCCTTTGCTTTTTCAACCATGTCATCAAAATCATCTGTTCTAAATGGAGAATTTTCGTCTGAAATAGAAGTTGCAGAAGCATTTTCTCCCTCTTTTTCGTCTGTATCTGAAGAATTTTTATCTGTTGGGTTATCGCCTGTATTATTTTCAGCACCCTTACTGCTCGTATCCTCTCCTGTTGAAGAAGATGGTTTTCCTTGACTAAATTCTGCACCAACACCTTGTTCCTGATTTGCCCCTTTTTTGGCTTTATTATCAGAACCTATGCTATTCATGGCTTCAGCTTCTTCTTTAGAAGTTTTTGCACCTAACACACTTCCTGCAATAAAACCTCCTCCACGTGCTGCATTTCGTGCTGCAAATTTACTCATATCGCCTAATTTACTCATGCCAGAGCGGATAAGTTGTGAGCCTTGGTTCATAGCGATAATTGACCGTGTTGCACTTTTAAGACCGGCATCCACACCAAAAATTGACTCAAAAGCATTTGGCCCATCAATAACCGTTAAAAGTAATGCAATTTTAAGAATGGAATTTAGAAGCAAACCTCTTAAGTCTGTCGTCTCAACTGAAGTGTCTATATATGCATAGCCTATGTTAAACAGTGTTTGCATAACAAAGATAACAAGAATAGCACCTAGGCTGACAAAGAATTTTTGAGAAAGTGCAATCAATCTTTTTCCAGTTTTTAAATCAAAAAACGCTGCACCCTGTACCAATGCACCGTTATACCAAACTTCATATGAGATTTGAGCTACTTTCCAAGTTAAAATAGCACTGACGATAATCCCCATTAATAGATAAAAGAGTATTCTAAAGGAATTATATTTATACCTGAAGTAATGTGTTGCTCCAAAACCCATAAAGCCTTTGCCTAATTCTTTGGTCTTTGCGGTTTTTCCTGACCACATAATTTGGTGACTAAGAATTTCCTTGCCATCTTTTGATAGATTAACAGCAGGCTCTTCAACATCTATTGTCTCTACTGGGTTTATTCGTGATAAATCGGAAACTTGTATATTTCCATTTCTATCTTTTGGAAGGTAGTTTTTTTCTTTATCTTCCGCAAGACCCGCTTTCTTTTTACTTTCCCCCCTTGAATTAAACTGTGAAACCTCGAAATTATATTTACTGTCAATATAATAAAGGTCTGTCAGATTCTTTGAAATAATGTTTGTTGACATTGAACTGCTTTGATTGATATGTTTTGCGACTTGAACAGTTGTACCTGTTGCTTGTCCCCATATCCAAGGAAAACCAATGACGACAATCATAGCAATAAACATATTTCTATAAAAATCGTACAGCGTTTGGTCTTTCCCTCTATTGGTCATCATACCTATTAAGGTAGCCCCTGCAAAAACTATCCCTATCGCTATAAAAAGAGGAAGATATTTTTTCATAAATTCTTGAAAAGCAGGGGAATTGTTGATATTAAGCAATACAAGCGCCTTTGAAGCCATACCATTCATGGCATCAAGAATATTTGCTAAACCAACAATGAGATACCAAATCAGCGCTTTAAATAAGAAAACAACATTTTGAAATAAATCAAGAGGAGAAAACAGATGCAAATAGTCTTCCCATTCTTGTAGCTTATTGACTAATTCAGCTTCTTTCAATGATAACCCCCTTACTTTTTAGCTCCTTATATTTCAAAAGAAATGCTCGACCCCTCTGAGATTTTTTAGCACTATCCAACCATTTTTTAAACTTGGCCACAGATAATTCTGGGTCTTCGATATAACGAGAGTGTTGTGCCCCAAACATTTCTTCTACTAATTTCAAAAATTCTGGATAAGTGTCGCCAAAAATATCACTTACACTCATTTTGCTATCATCTTTGAGTTCTTCAATATTTTTTAGAATTTCCATAAGTATTAGATTTTCCCTTTCTTTTTTAGCTGCAACTCGTTTTTCATTAACCGTTCTTATACTTTGGCTAGCTTCTTCTGTTTCTTCTCTTTCCCTAATTTCCAAAGAAGAAGTCCCCACATGATCGTGAGCAATATTGTAAGTGTCAGTATGAGCATCATGAACACTAATGTTGGAATGAATATCAGAGATGTCGGAATGAGAACCCCTATCCATAATAGAAGTACTGTCCCTGTTGCTAGCCATCTGGTGAGCATTTGAATTATCCTGTATATCCCTTTCAGTTTCGGAGTGTTCTGTACCAGCATTTTGTTTTGTTTGACTATCCCCTTTGTTTTCTTCATGTAACTTCTCCTTATATTCTTGAAGTGACTCGGTAAAATATTTTAATTGGAAAAGTAAATCTTCCTTTTCTTCTGGTGTCCCTTTGAAATGCTGAAGCTCTTGACGAACCATTGCTTCCCCAATAATTAAATCAAGCAAATCATGAGGAACGATTAAATCTTCATCTTTTACAACACGGTCAATTGTTTTCCCTGTTTCTGGATCAATTTCAAGATTTTCTCTTAATTCAAGGTCACTCAATTTTTTACCTTTTGTATCAAAATACCCTCCTGCTTCACTAAACAAATACTCGTAAGCAAATTTTGCATTCATATAGTCATCATAGCCAATAATTCTGCCGGAAGCATCTTTCTTTTCCTTATAAAAGCCTTTGATGGGATAAGGGCGGATAGGTTTTCCTTTTAAATCTTTGGTAAATTTTGTACGATTTAAAACCCACTCCCCTTGCATTAAACGTGTTAACTCATCTGCTTTAAGAAGATTTCTTTCTCTTTCGGATTCAGTAAACGATTTATCTGAATCTAACGGATCACCTGAGCGTTGTGTTGTAATAACGGTCGCAGGTCCTAATTTTTCCGAGAAGTCTTTGGCTTCCTCAAACTCATCTGCCTTAATGTAATAGGTATTTCCTGCAGCACCAAGGATACTTTTTGATTTTGTCTCACCATAAACGTCCTGATGTCCTGCCCTTGATTGGATGATATGGCCAAAAAGCATCCCACTTTGTAAGCCCGCATTATTATAACGGTCCATCCCTTCCACTTCGGGTAAGTTTTGTTCTTCTTCAAGCCACGACCGTAAACGAACATCAAATTCTCCCTCTCCCAATGTCGTTACCTCTGCTAACTTTTGGTAAAGCTGTGATAAAAACATTTTCAATATCTTAGAATTTGAAAAGTCTGAGTAAGGAAAAATAAGAAACAATAGAGTTGGCTTTCCATCTTTAGGATAAGCCAAATCCACAAAGTCAATATTATGACCGCTGGTTAGATACTTGATGTCCTCTGAAAAGAAATACTTCAGCTTAGAGGCAACCATCATGTAAAAGGAACTCGTTTGTTTTTTTTCAGCCTTTAATGCGATTGAGTATGCTCGTCGAATTGGACTTGACGTGGATAAAGTTAAGAAATAATAATCAAGTGTTGTCCGACCATTTTTATCTTTATCACTTGCGAGGTAGTCGATAATATCTATAAAAGCAGTCATATTTGCCCAACGTGGCATATTATACTCATAACCCAGTTCTGCCAACCAAAGTGAGATTGCTTCAAAAATGGACATTGCCCCTTCATCCCAGACAGGCTCTTTTGCTTCAGGATTATTATAAAGAATATAGGAAAGAGATTGAACTCTTTTTTGTGCTTTTCCGAATTCATTATTCATATAAGCCTGTTGTACCTCATATAGAGGGTTATACCTCATGGAGTTTTTAGGCTCTATAAGATTAAAGGCACGTATATGAAATTTTCTACGTGCCATCGGATGAAAATAGGTTCTACGAATCAAGTCGCCTTTTATATCTGGAAGTAACATACTATCAGGAATCTTTGCTCGAATATTTAAATCGAGTGTAGGATAAGTAATCGTCTGCGTTTTCCCTGATTGCGTTGCCCCCTGTACTTCCACATTGGTATTGGTTGTATCAATCCAAACTTTATCACGGTCTGGATGAAAAGCAACTGGTATTCCCGCTCGCCCTTCATATTCTGTATCTTTATCTAGAGACACAAGAGGATACTGTTTATTAAGCTCTTTTTCAGTTGTCCAACGACTTGTCCCCTCTGTTCCTTTATTTATATCCTTATAAGCAATTCGTTTGTTATAAATTTTTCGCCATCTAAAGATATAAACAAGAGCTAAAATAAGCAACAAACTACTAATACCAACCATCGTAAACCGAGGATAGAGCATCATCACCCAATTTTCTCTCACATGGTTTACAAGGTTTGAGCCGGAAGTAAATATTTGTTGGATACCTTCTCCAGGTCTGACTTTAAAGAATACACCAAAAGCAACAATAAGGTTAATGATAAAATCGCCCAATACAATAACGACGACCGTACCAAGAACCACTTCTGCCCACAATACCCACTTATTAGCGAGTATTTTTTTCCATTGTTTATATTCTTCGTTCATTCTTCACCTTTATGTATTTTCTATGAGTTGATTAAGAGCTTCCCCCATATCCTGCGCAAATTTTTTAGCTTTAGAACGTTCAAGCTCCAAGGTAGCTTCAATTTCTTTATTGATCCTTTCAGAGTAATTTTCTTTTATTTTTTGAGTTTCAAATTGACGTTTTTGTTCGTATTCTTGTGCAATACGTCTTTTTTTCTCAATAAATTCTTGTTCTGCAGCGTAAAGCGCATTTTCTTCTTCATCTGAAATAGCTGATGTTTTACGTGCTATTTCTTCACTTTGGGGATTTTTATACTTTTCAAAAATTTCGGTACGGATAGTCGTTTTTCCTCGGAACTGCTTCCCACGTGAGATAATGTCTTGAATCTCAGGGGGTAAATTATTTACCCATAATGGAGCAACATCTATGCTATTTGATGAAACTGCATCAGAATACGTAGCTTTTTCTTCTGATTGATAATTATTTTGAGCAGTATCATTTATTGGGGAATGTGGTGTAATTTCTACCTTCTCAACTTCTACCTCTTCATATTCTGATTGAGAAATATCAAGCCCTTGTTCAGAAGATACTCCATTTTCTGTCAAAGTCATTTCCACTTCTACTGAAGTTTCATCAGCATGTGATAAATCTGTTGCCTGATCAAAACCACAATAAGGACAATATTTTACATTTACATCAATATCTTCCTGACAGTTTGAACATTTTGTCTTGGAATGAGAAACGGCTACATCATCCTTTTCTAACTGGTTTCGGTCTTTATCCATAGAAACCTCAACAGAATGTTCAAGCTTTTCGGGGACATTCAATTCTTCTTTTAAAGTATTTAAAAACGCATCACGAATTTCTCGTGGTGCATTAGAATACTTTTCTTCAAGCATTTTTGTCGCATAGTAACTTACATTGGTGGAAGCATCTTGTGCAAAAGGCAGGCTTGATGTTTCAATTTCGCCATTTTGTGAATCTTCAAAGACAAGCTTGGCAGTTATAGCCTTGCCCTTCATATGATTGGTTGAATAATCAATCAATCTTTGAATTTCCTTACCCGCTTCAGAAATAGAAACAAATTCAGACTTGAATTTTCGGGCAATACGTCGATGATCTGGAACAATTTTAAATTTCATTTTTTCTCCTTTTTTCAAGTCTTAGATAACACCTTTCGGTAAGTATGAACCGATACCCATTGCCGTAAATATCCAGTTAATGACAGCAGATAATGTACCTAAGGCGAGGCAGATAGCTGCGATTCCAATAACATTATCCCAAGCTTCACGGCGTTTTTGTACGTCTTTTCTAGCACCAGTAGCTAAAGTAAAAGCAATCATAACTACTCCGATACCAATACCTCCATATTGCATAACTTGAAAAACAGTGTGTAGAGCTGTAGTTATATTTGATGGTAATTGCATTTTTATTCCTCACTTTTTTAATATTATTTTTTATGTAAATTTTAAAGTACTGACACTATTCTTCTGTATCAGTACTTTCAACATTATTGAAATATTCTCCACCTATTTCAAGTAGGTTAAAAAATTCTTCTTTTTTTAGCGTTAATCCTTTTTTCATTCGTGTGTGATTACTATCCCATTCACGAATATCAATTTTCGCTTCCCCACCGTTCCAAGAAACAACGTTTATTTCTTTATTCCATGGGTGAAATCGTGATGCAGGGGTAATAATCCCAATATGTTCCACAATTTCAAAGTCAATATTCATGTTATTCACTTTAGGACCATAATATTTCCCATTTCTACTAACCATGATGTAGACCATTGTGAGATTTATTGTGTTGGTTACCTTGACTTCTCTTTAATTTTAGAGAAGTTTCAAAGGCTTTGTCTGTATTTTCAGTGATAAATTCCTGTTGTTTGTCCGCAAGCCACTTATCATAGTCAATATTAAGTAGTTCGCAAATTTGCTCGATACGTTTTTTTGTTTGTTGCTGCTCTTTTGTAAGTGCCATATGATTTCCTTTCTATGTTAGCGATATTAGCTTTTTCTGTATGAGAAAAAGCTAATATTGAAAAAAATCTTTTGCTTTTTTGCTTCGCTTCTACAATTGCTTCTTGGATAACCTCCGGTTCAGTCTTAGAGGCTTCTACAAGGCTGTATTTTCACTCTGAAGCGCTTCTAGAGAAGCATGTGATATCTTTATCCATAATTGTATTTATGACCTTAAAAGCTGTTGTAGGCGCTTCTACAGATATACTACATGTTGCACTAAACACTCAGTCAAAAATAAGATTGTACTTTTTCAGCCAACCAATTGTTGTTTTACCTCAACAAGGATAAGCAAAGCTAATTGGTGTCCACATAAGCCTCTCCTTCTTCTGTCCTCCCACCACCATTCACCGCTTTTCACGGTTAAATTTTTTTAGTTTTTCTTAAAGAAGGCTTTGATTGTGTCCCGTTTGATAAGTATTAAAGCTGACAATAAGAAGCCAAAGCCTGCCAGAGGCCATAAAGCAATTTTCTCCCCAGTTTGAGGAAGCAAACCTTTCGTTTTTGCTTCATGCTTCGCATACCACTTGTCCTCATCGCCCACCTTCTTACCAGAAGTCAGACCAACTGCAGTGACGGAAACATTATCTCCATGCAATTCGCTTGCAGGAAGGGCAGGGAGTAAACCTTTGACCTGGATAGACTCTCCTGGATGCAAAACCAAAAGCTTATCGTCCGATGTCATCAGCTCTCCCTCTTTATTCACTTTGAGGGCTTTGCCTTTGTAGGTATAGCTGAGGTTTTTCACAGTTACCTTACCTGCGATGGTCTTATCCACGACCTTCACATGATGGAGCGCTTCTGTACCATTATTTGTGACAGGCATAAAGAGTACTGTTTCCTCATCGGTTTTAAGGCTTTTAGCAGTCCCTTCTGTGTCGTGGTCGTTTTCTCCGACATTGTTGTCCTTGTCTGTGTGGTTACCCTTACCCGCTTGAGGGGCTTGTTTATCCGCCTTTTCAATATCGATACTTGGTTGATTTTTTGGCGGTTTACCATACCACTTGTCCTCGTCTCCGACTTCCTTGCCTGACTCTAGACCGATACCGACAACTTTTACCTCATCTCCATGTAGCTTACCGTCTGAAAGTTCTGGAAGTGTCCCTTCCCCTGTTATGAATTCTTCAGGCTGTAAGACTAAAAGTTTGCCGTCTGGTGTGATAAACTCACCTTCCTTGTTGGTGGAGAGTTTTTGTCCTTTAAAAGTCCACACAATGTTTTTGACCGCAATGCTTCCCTCAATGGTCTTATCAGAAGCTTTTATATGATGAAGGGCTTCTGTACCATTGTTAGTGGAGCGGAACTTTATGGATGTTGTTTTCTTTGGGTCCACTTCAAGAGCAGTGTCTTTCGTGTCATGGTCATTCGCCCCGACATTGTTGTCTTTGTCCTTGTGGTTTCCCTCACCAGCATTTGGAATTTTATCGTTGGCTTTTTCAATGTCAATACTTGGCACTTTTGGTAGTTCAGGATTGTTATTGAAATGGATTGTAGACAAACTGATAGTCGGTGTCTCTGGGGTCACCTCTCCTACTGTTCCCTCACCATTTGGATTAGCCTTTGCACTGCTGTCTTTCAAGCTGAAAGTACGCTTGCTAAAGGGTTTTGAGAAGTCTTCATGGTAGCTGGCGCTAATTGTAAGAATATCTTTTTCTGTGTCTGTTTCCATGTGGATATAGACAGGTCTCACATTCTTGTAGCCCTCAACTCCTTTACTTTCTGAGACTTTCCAATCCCCATAAGGCACTTCCCCTGAAGCATAGCCGTCATCGCCTGTTTGAGGGTTTACTCCTGTCTTGAAGGTGACAGGCTCAGCAACTGTACCTTCCATCGGTTGGGCTTGGAACTCCACACCATTATAGCCTGAACCGCCTTGAACGTCTGGCAAGGTCACCATTTTATTCAAAGTAATTTTGGCTTTAATCAGCTGTTCATGAGAAGTGGCATCTGGGATGACAATATTTTCAATATTAGGGTCAGACTCTTTGATTTCAAATTCGTGTTTGGTTGGGTCTACCACATAGCCCTCACCAGCATCTACTTCTTGACGGTAGTACTTGCCTTGGGGCAGATTACCTAAAGCTGCCCTTAACTGGTCATCTGACACATCAATAACCACATTGTCCCCAAAGTCAACTTTCTGTCCACCAATGATGGCAGAGCTTACCTTCTCTCCTGCCAGGAGTTTCGGTCCTGGCTTATCGCTCCATTTGACAGGGTCGCCTTTTTTGTGTGGGCTTGACCCAGTAGAGTCGTCATTATAGAAGTAAGCATACTTGGCCGTTTTAAGGACACCTTTCCCATGTTGGTCTGTCCCTGTGTCCTTGTCTTTTTTCTGCAGTCCATCTTGTCCCACAACAACCTTATTGTTCAGCTTGACGGTTGTTGTTTCTCCAGCCTTAACTTTAGTGGTTTCATCTGGGCGAACAGTTTGACCGGTCATTGACCAGTCTGTGGATTTTTCATGTAGTGTGTAGGTTACTGGAGGAAGACCTTTAGATTTGCCTTTCCCGTTTTTGTCCAGCTTGATCGTATCGACTACCTTACCGTCCTTATCCACGACGTCGAACTGGAGACGGTCAAAGTTGTAGTTAGAGTTCCATGGTGTTTTACCAAAGGCATCCGTAGACTTGTCAATCTCAATAAAGCCTAGAGCCTGACGAGGAGAAGTCGCTCCCATGTTTCCAAAGAGGGCTTGGACAATAGACCCCTGACCTAGGTTGCCGTTGGTATCTCTAAAGTTTAATGCGGAAGATGAACCTTTGTACAAGGCAATATAGGAATTGGCATTAAGGTTACCGGAATCTCCCACCACTGTGCTATTGCCTTTAGCTGTCAAAATATTATTTCGGAGTTCGAGATGGGTTGGTTTGGCAACGATATAGCCTACCGCTCCATTCGAAAGCTCCGCCGATTGACCTGCATCTATATCAGAAACCTTGACTGCTTCAAGCGTATTCTCAGGAAGATTCTGCTTAGTATTCATATCATAGAACGACCATGTGATTCTTACAGAATCAGGAATACCCGAAGCGGCACCTATAGCTCCGCCTCCAGCACCAGCTGAGCCACCGCCCTCAGTCCCTTGGCCAGAGCCTGGGTTTGGGACACCGTCCATGGAGACCATGTAGCCTAGGGTAATGGTTCCCCCGTTTTTTCGAGCACCGACTAGAAGGCGGAAACCGTCATTAAAGACATTACGTGGCGTTTGACTAGTACGGGAATCATAATAAGTGGCGTCATTGATTTTAATGGCTAAACCTACAGGAATATTCTTCCCAGCCTTCACATCGTAAGCTGTACCTACATTTTTGATATTAATTTCTTGCCCTTTAGATACATAGTTGATTTTGTCTCCAGTCTGAAAGCCGTCCTTTAACCCTAAACCATAACGAATAGTATCCGAAGACAAACCATGAGAGCCATTGACTAAGCTGTCCGCATTGGCAATGGTTGTTCCTGCGTAAGAAGTATTACTGTGCCAGCCAACCGCTTTCCCTCCTGTACCGTCATGAGTGTCCCCTACAATATAGTCAGCTTGGAGTGTGCCTGTTAAGCTATCAAAGAGAGGCTGCATGGTAGAAAAGCTATTATTGCCGCTTTGAATCACGGGTGCTTTTCCAATACTTCCAATCTGACTGCTTCCAGAAGGCAAGGTCAAGGCATGGGACACGGTTTGGCCTAGCTCAGGCTGTGTCCAAAAGGCAAAGCCTACACCTCCTGCCAAAGTCAGAATAATTGCGGAGTGAGTCAGCCAACGTTTTCCCGATTTTCGCACACGAAAACGTGTGACTTTTTCATCTGCCAAAGCTTGCTTCACCTTTTGTTTTTTCTTTTGTTTCTTCATCTTTTCCTCCTGTTCATTTATTTTTTAGAAACAAAAAAACATGACTGCTTTGCAAGTCATGTTTAACTTAGTTTAACGTCATTGCGGACAAAGAAAAAAAGCCACTCTCAAGAATGACTTTTCTTTTTCTTCTTATTTTCTTTCGTTTTTTTCATATTCCTATTGTACTTGATTTTATCTCTTATAACATAGGGAAAATCTTCACCATACAATAGGAGTAAAATAAGATAAAGAATGGAAAATATTATCCAAAATATCCCAAACCAAATCATAAAACTTAAAAAGTGATCATTGACCATAGTATCTTACCTCATATTTCTTTGGAAGTTGAATGTGTATAATCGGTGCCTTTACTTCCTGTTTTTCTGTAATCTTCTTTAAGACTAAAATTTCAATTGGATACGGATAATCTTCTTCTACTTCCTTTTTTGCTTCTTCATAGGTTAAATAAAATTCTGTTCTGCAAGGAGGAACTGTTGAAAGTTCTTTATATTTTTCAAGATACTCTTGTTTTATACTTACCTCAACCGCATACATGGTTTTTGTTTGGGGGACAGGCACTAAGAATAAGAAAATGAAAAGCCCAACGCTCAAACACAATGCGGTAAGACTTTTCCATGCTTTTAGACTAATAAAGAGTGTAATCGAAGCAAGAAGTACACCTATGATTAGCACAATACTAAAACCTGAGGTCAGAAAAAGAAAGAATTTCAACGTCGTGTGATCGTAGTTGTAAAGATAGTCCGCCAAAGACATCGGATGCCAAACTCCTGCAGCATAAACAGCCACGCTTAGAAAAATAAGAAGTAAACTTCCGCCAATTAAGAAGCCTATGCCCTTTAAGCCGTTTACAATGACAATTTTCAAAAGGTCATCAAAAACATCAAATTTTCTATTTTTTTTCTCTCATTCGCATATCCTTTTTACAAACTCCTAATAAAGCTGATGATAAGCTTTAAGGTTATCGGTTAAATCTTGCATGAAATGCTCTAGAATCTCCCCATGTTGTGCACCTATATCTCCTTGTCCTTCTGACTCATAATACTTTAAGGCTGCCGCATAACAAGCTTCTCCAATCATGAATAAGAGCTTGGCTTTGGCTGTAACAATTTCATCATCTGAAAGTCGAGCCTTCATCTCCACTTCCCCTGATTTTTTATACTCAATATGTAGATACTCAGTGTTCTTCTTAAAGTCTTCTATTTCTACTTTAAGAGCTTTCTTTTCTCCACTTGATGTTTGACCGACAATTTCCATGTGATTTTCCTCCAGTTTTTATTTTTTATTCAAAGAAAAAAGCAACTCTTACGAATTGCTTGTTATAACTCCTCATTTCCTTCACTTATTATACGCGGTGCTTTTGACGAAACTCCTATTATTTCTGCGGTTGTATAGTAGGGTTCGTCTTTTTTCATGCACTCGTAATGCAAAATAATAGACTTATTTTTTAAGTCAACATCAAATCCTAAGATTTTTCTTTTCTTCGCAAAAATATTGGCGGTCTCAAGAACTGTATCGAAAGATACACCTTTTTTACCGTAAAAACGAACAAAACCTTGAATAATTTGTTCAAGGTTTTGGTATTGTTTTTCCATTTAATCTTCTCCTTTTTCTATTCAAAAAAAGCAACTCTTACGAATTGCTTTTGTAGTTATCTTCCACCGTTTGCACTTGGTGCACCACCCGGGTTTGCTGCAGCCCATTCCTCATCCTTCCTCAAATCATCAGCAGAAACATGAGGATTAGCATTCGCACCAGCCCCGCTGTTGTAAGCAGGGTTGCCTGTACCAGTACTTGGCTGTGCTGGGGCAACTGCACCACCTCCTCCACCTGCCGCAGGGGCAGTATAGCTTGGTGTTGCGGGCGCTTGGCTATATTGTCCATATTCTGGACTTGTTCCTGATGCAGGGGCTTCTGCTTGAGCTACTTGCGTATTATTCGCGGGCTGTGCTGAATTGTCCGCTTGAGCTTGTGCTGTTTGAGCTTTAACCTTTGATTCCTCTTTAGCTTTTTTAGTCTTTAGTTCTGTTTTAACCTTTTCTAAACGCTTTTGTAGTTCTGCTTGTTTAGACTTTGTCATTGCATCTTTTAATGTATTGACCGCGTCTTGAGCTGTCTTGACTGTCGCATCTGTCTTCGATTTCTCCGCAGCACTTACAGCCTTGTCTGCTTGATGAACCAAATCCCAATTCTTACGCACTTTCTCCACACGAGTATTGAGAGCTTTTTGATCTTTCTTGTCTAGCTTTTTAATCGCATCTTGTGCTGCTTTAACATCCGATTCTGCTTTGAAAGTTTCTGCCTTCTCTGTCGCCTTTTTAGCAGAAGATACAAGATTATCGTAAGTGCGTTTAGCTTCTTGCGCTGTCTTTTCTGCTTTTGCTTGCGCCTGATGATGAGCAACAACTGCAGCACTTCCTCCTGCCAAAATCAGACAGGAAATAGCGGCGATAATCCAATGTTTTTTTGTAAATTTCATATTTGTTTCCTTCCTAAAATCTTTTCATACATTGAAGTTTGAGAACTGTTCAATTTAACACGACTCTAAAACAATCGAGCTAAAATTCCTTAATTTTTTTTAAAATTACTTTTCTTTCTTCCTCTGAAGAATTTTGGAAAATCAGATGAATAAAATCTAGTTTTTCTTCCAAACTTGCCTGCCTTCGAATAAAAGATTTTGTTGAATTAAGATAACGTCGTCTATAGAGTGCTTCTTTTTCAGCTTTAACTCTCAACTCATCTTCTGTTAAAGAACGAGCTTGAAGGGCTTCTTTCAACTCAGGATACTCTTTCATTTTAATATTTAAGAAAGGTTGAGTCACTCCCAAACGTTCCGCAACTTTGACGATACTCATATCTTGATTACGCCAGTGTCGAATCTCTTTTAAATAAGGCTTTACCTTTTCATCGTACGCTCTTGCAGGTCTTACCATGTTTTACTCCTCTGGTTTATTATAACAAATTTAAAATTCATTATTCTTCACCAGATTGACGCCAAGCATTAAACTCCTTCATCATAGAATGAGCCAAGTCTTCACTGATGTCTTCTACAACAACTTCTCTACTCCCTTTCGAAGCAAGAAGTGTTTCTTCCACAAATTCACTGTAAGCCCCTTGTTTAAAGAAGTTTTCATTCAAAGCAAGCATTGGTTTTCCAAAAGCTTTACATTCACACACACGTTGGCCATCAAATTCAAAATAAGCAAAGCTATTCCAAATTTCCGCAAAAAGAGAACGAATATCAACTCGCATCGCTTTATTTTCTTTGAGACTGGCCATCAGTGTCCCTTTTTCTATGTATCCATGTAAAGGAGCTAACTCACTTGGACGAAGTCCCGCTTCTGCATTTTCAGAGAACAAGCGATATTCTATATTCGCATTCATATTCTCATGGATTTTTCTTAAAACATCTCTACTGTTAACAATCATAGTTACCTCTCCTTACTGTTTCTTTAGTACAACTATAACATTATTTTTGTAAGTCGTCAAGAGTTAACTGGTTCTATATATCATTCGAATTTTTTTATAATACGTACTGGCATAGTCGTTACAAAACAAATCGCACCTATTATCATAAATAGGAATAGCACCACATACTGTAAATCTTCATCCCAGTTATTAAAACCTAATCTATCAAGTAAATCCTCTTTACTCTTCTTCATAGTTAATCCCTCTTTCTGTACTCTACTTGATAAATTTCTGTCCTATGATGAGAGACTGCCGCATATTTTAAGGCATCCTCTCGCTTATCAAATTTTGTTTTTACTGTTTTAGTTTTCTTTCCCTTTATGGTTTCCATGACTTCAAAAACCAAAATGTTTCTCCTTTCTTAGGTATCTATTAACAATCACTTACACTGTGATACATTTCTATTTTTTTGGTCGTCAAAGACGTTATTAAAATTAGTCGCAAGGTTTCTAGTTGACCTCAAACTCAAAGGAACCTTTACAGCATCGCCGACCTTTATTGTGGCTCACCCTTACCCGCAGGCAGTTGGTTCTTTCCCCATTATTTACCGAAGACCAACATTGACTTTGGTCGGTGTAAAGTTCTCACAAGTACTCTACTTTCTCTGTTTAATTTCTTCATTTTCACTAGGTAATGAGCCACCTATTGTGTAAATAATGTGCTGTACAGGACAAGACCTCACGATCGAGACTATACAGCGACTCCTTTTAGTAGCCACGCTAATCAGAGGGGCAGACATTGGCATTTTACTCACATCATGAGTCTACCAAGCTGAATATTCAGTTGTAAAAGAACAGCTACCTTACGCTTATACAGTCTTGTGCTTCAGCTCCACGCAGAGGGTATATAGAGAATAAGGGAATCGAACCCCTACTTCTTTTCAAAAGGTGACCTACTTCTCACAAATCAGGATATTTTTTCTTTTCAAATTATTAATAGAATGAGGGTTATTTTTAGGCATAGTTGTTTCCCCTATTACTTATTGATAGTAACAAAAGGTCTAACAACCACAGTTTCTTTCCTCACACTATCAAAGTATTCTGTTTTGATTTTAGAAATTTTATTTGCTATATCTTTTGAGATACTCTTTGTCAAATTAGGAACTTCTGATCTAAAATTAATGAAATTGATGACATCTGAACTAGGTTCACCGTAGTAGGGATTCCCTATTTTTTTGTCATTTACAATTTCTCCCCATGTCATGGTTTGTTTTGCTAGCTCTTTCTCTTTCCCATCTATCTTTACTTCATCAAATACACGGTCTCCTCTAAGTGGAGTCTTTCCGTTCTGTATTACTGGAATGAATGAGTAATATTGAATGCAAACTGTCATTTGTTTTAATGGCGGATTTGAAATTTTGATATTTACATCAGAAGATAAAAAAGTCATTTCTCCCTTATCTTTCAAATCTAAAACAATGTTACCATCACTAGACTCTGTATAAGAATTTAAAATATATTTTTCCGTTTTAGCTTCCCAATTTTTTGTTCCAGTGGTATTTTCCAGTGTAATAGGTGTATCCTCATGAACATATTTCTTTAACCCTGGTACTACAAATGTGCTGATGCATAGTATAAAAATTAGCACTATACAGATAATAAATATTTTCTCTGCTTTTGATTTTTTCTTCATATTCATCTCAATCTTCTCGCAATCTCAAAAATTACATTGACTGTCACACTGTTCCCAGCCTGTTTGTAGAGTTGGCTGTCCGAGTTCATTTCCTGTGCCTTGTCAAAAGCCCAGTCTGGAAAGCCTTGTAATCTCCAGCACTCTCGAGGAGTTAATTTGCGAAGCCTTGTGCCATCAAACAATCCTGCATCATGGTTTTGTGCTTTAAGAGTACGGCTAAGCCCTGGCAATATGCCGCTATTATAACTTTCAGAATCATTGGTATAAACCCCACCAATCTTAAGAAGATTGTTTTCATGCCAACTATTTGCCGATAGAGTAGGAGAAATTTCATGCTCCCCACCCTTATTGTATCCTCTAGGTTTCTGAATAATAGCAACTCTATTCATTTGATTAAATCTTTTTCCTTCAAGCTGCCTATATTTTTTGATTTGCCCATCCGTTGCAATGTAACTACCTTCCCTTTGACTGGTGCTGTATCGGGCAGTGATTGTACTCGCAATGATTCTGCCCTCATCAATTTTTGAGCTGTATGAGGCGATAGGAAATATTGCTCGTCCACTTGATCCTCTAAGATGTCCGATAATGAACACATGTTCTCGGTTTTGTGGAACGCCAAAGTCCTTGCTGTTAAGCAATTGCCATTCACAGTTGTACCCCAACTCATCCAAGGTTCTGAGGACGGTCTCAAAGGTATCACCCCCTGCGTGATTGAGGAGTCCCTTGACATTCTCAAGGAATAGATACTTGGGTTTGAGAATAGATGCGGTCCTTGCAATTTCAAAAAAGAGAGTACCTCGAGTTTCGTCAAATCCTCGTCGTTTTCCAGCAATTGAGAAACTCTGGCACGGAAATCCTCCACAGATAACATCGATTTTTCCAACTCTTCTTTGAAGTTTTCGAATAGATTTATTTGATAAACTTCTGACATTGTGCCACTCCCACTCCGTATATTCATTTTCTTCAGTTAGTCCATGAATTGCTTTGTAACTCATTCTTGCGAATTTATCGATTTCACAAAAACCCACACATTCATGTCCGGCTGCTTCCATGCCAAGCCTGAAGCCACCAATACCTGCGAACAGATCAAGAAATTTCATCTTCTCTCCCCATTCCAGTTGAACGAAGTGGCGTTCGTGTAGTTTTTCTCTCCGCAACAAGTTTCCTTGTCACAAATACTTTGTGGATGCGCTCAAAATTATCATGTTTTTCAATCATGACAGGTATAATTCTTCCATCCTTTCTTTTCGTCATCACATAAGGATAGAATAGCTTTCCATTTTTACCATCAAAAAATTCTACATGTGCATGATTAAATTCTCTTAAATGCCTTGGCATTAAAATAAAATCTTTAGCCCGAATATCCATATAAACCTCCCTTTGATTTAAACTTACTAGAATATTGGATTTATAATTGTCTTGGTAGGAGTCGAACCTACTCTCCCTCAAAGGGTTTATAAGTGGGAGATATAACCGCTATTATATACAAGACAGGAAAGATAACCACACCCCATTATATGTGGTTACACAACATCACAAAGGAGCTTGAATTACAAAAAAGAGCGTTACTTATAACGCTCGCATGGATGGGAAGGAAAGTCCATGCTTATAAAGCCTTTGCTTTCCCTCAGAAAAAATGATATAATAGCAGTGGTTAAAGTTGCTTATTATTTCATTTTTTGTGAGGGTGCAAATGGCACTTCTTTGTGTTGTTTAACTATAGGTTTTCAACATATCGAATGAAATTTTAAGAAAGTTAGAACGCCTTAGTAACTCAGACTTGAGTAGCTGAGGTGTTTTTTCTTTATTTCATTTTTTTGAAATTGACATGTTCTATACCCTATATTTATAATAACTCTTTAAGAGTTATTTGTCAAGAAGAATGTAAAGAAAAGAGGATATTATTAAATGGAATTCTCTGATAGGTTAAAAACTCTTCGCCTTGAATCAGGATACACTCAACAAGAATTAGCTCAAAAAATTGGACTATCTTCACAAGGAGCATATAGAAAATATGAAACAGGAGAAGGTAAGCCAAGAGCTGCCAAATTAGAAAAACTTGCTTCCATTTTTGGCGTATCCGTCAGCTACCTTCTTGGCGAAACTGATATACGTTCATCTTCTGATTTTATCGAGCGCATGGCTAATTTATCCGAAGCCCAACAAGAAGATGTCATCAAGTTTCTTCAAAAACAAGAAGATACTACTTCTGCTCATCAAGAGGAAAATTCCTCAAATTCTCCGCAAAAAAAGCGTTAATTTCTTAACGCTGAGATACTTCATTGAAAGCATATGCACAATAGCGCAGCCATTGATTTACTTAGTTCGAAATGTTATAATAGCAGTACTTGGAATTGCTTATTTTTTTCATTCGATTAAGAATTGTATCAAAGCGTTTCTTTATAATATTCGATTGAAAAAGTAAGAGATAAACACCTTAGTGACTTAGACATTCGTCGAGTGAGCTAAGGTGTTTTTTCTTTCTCTCTAAAAATGTGTTATATTTTTCACTATGTTTATATAATACACTTTATAGGTGTGTTTGTCAACTATGAATGTTAAGAAAGAGAATTATTTAATGGCAAATTTTTCTGAAAGGCTTAAAGAATTAAGAAAAGAAAAGGGTTTTACTCAAAAAGAACTTGCAAAACGTATTGGTTTTTCATATCAGAATCTTCAAAAGTACGAAAAAGGTACTGCAAGACCCTTGAATAAAAATCTTGTAAAGTTATCAAAAATACTTGGAGTTTCAACAAGCTATTTATTAGGCGAAGAAAAAACCAATACCTCAGAATTAGATAAAATTGTATCACAACTTCATGAATCTAGACAAGATAATACCTTGGCTTATGCAAAGAGGCAACTCGTTGAACAGAATGAGGAATCAAACGATATTATACAGCTGTTTCCTTATGAGGTTGTAGAAGAACAAGCTTTGTCCGCTAGTCTAGGAGAAGGCTATACAGACAGCTCAAACAAAGAAACAGTATACTGGGATAGAGATTTTGATTATGACTATGCGATTTTTATCAAGGGTGAGTCAATGGAGCCTGATTTCTATTCAGGGGAAGTTGCTTTAATTAAAAAGCAAGATACAATTGACTATCCTGGACAAGTATGTGCTGTGGACGACACAGAGAGAGGAAAAGCTTATTTAAAATGCGTATCTGTTATTGATAATGGAATGTGGCTACAATCACTTAATGATACTAGGGATGAGGAGGGAAATAAATTATTTCCAGATATTTTCCTCCCCTTCGAAGAGAAGCCACGTATTATTGGCGTAGTGAAAGAACATTTTTTCCCAGTCCAAATTAGATAAAATTCAACAGCACCAAGACTTGTGTAAGCGAATTATCTTGACTCTCTTAACATTTATGCTATAATATATTTAGCGAAGTGAATAGCGCTAGTATAAGACACGAAATAAAAAAACGAGGACGGCTATCCTCGTTTTTTCTTTTGTTAGCAGCGACAACTAACTCAGGCTAGATGGCACTTTTCCAAACTATCATTTTCGCTTGTCTAGCCAACAAGAAATGAGCTTAACAGCTACACCAGAAATAATCGGTGCAATGATAGTTGTGAATAGAACTAGTATTAAATCAGACACGAAATCACCTCCTCCCATTGCATTCTAGGATTTGGCAAGTGCCATTAACATTATATCATGAAATAACAGCCCCTGTTTGCAGGGGAGAATCCCAGAGACTGGGTGGACTTTAAAAGTCATAGGAAAGAGTTTCATGGGGGGATTGCGAGTGATAGAGTATTTCTAGATATTTTCCTCTCACGAATCAGATAAAATACTGCATACTAGCTTTATTATCTCAACCTTTATGATATAATATTATCAACGAAAGAATTGATTCATGGTACTACCTCTTTTCCGTAAGGATAAGTGTTAGCGCCATTTTTTATTATAATAAAAATTCCATTAATTTAAGAATTTACAAAGATAAAACTATTGCTTGTTCAGGATAACCATGATATAATTATGCTAGCGAAGTTTAGGATGAAGTGTGAAAAGCATGGAATCAAAAAGCACAGGATGGGGGTCCTGTGCTTTTTTTTGTTGGTATGCGAATCCCAACTCAGGTTGAAATAACACTACTTCTTGTTGTTTTTCTTATTCAACCAACGAGAAAACATCTGAACAGCTACACCGACAATAATCGGGATAACAAGGGAGTTTAGGATGAAGTCTAGCATGTCATCACCTCCTCTCTAGGCGAGATTAGGTTAGTGCCACTTTTTATTATAACAGAATTGCTGAGATGCGTTATACAGGTCGTAAAAACATTTTATAAAAAAAAGAAAATTATTTTTTTAACTTTATTTTTGAAAAAAAGATAGTTACTTCTGTTAAGATAAATAAGTTATAGTTATTATAATATAAGTTACAGTTACAGTTATAGTTAAGGGTCATTTTTAAGGCTTAACCATGCGGTTTAACAGGATTTTAATCGTAAAAAAGTTGTATACAGGAGTA
>NZ_DKXK01000026.1:0-2872 GCF_002492185.1 Lactococcus sp. UBA7128 | reverse complement strand
AAAGTTGTATACAGGAGTAAAAAAAGTGCATGGTCATCGTAAAAAAGTCGCATACAGGAGTAAAAAAAGTGCATAGCTATCGTAAAAAAGTTGCATTTGTCCGTAAAAAAGTTGTTTGTGTCGTAAAAAAAGTGTATAAAGGAATAAAAAAGTTGTATCTCTCTCTAAAAATTTATTTAATCGTAAAAAAGTTGCACTTATTTCTAGACATTATCGTAAAAAAGGTGTATATTATATAAAAATAATTGTTTAATCGTAAAAAAGTTGTATGTTATAGACAATTCAATCCAAAAATGAGTATTTTTTCTCTTCTTTTCTATATAAGGGACAAAAAAAGTACACTTTTTTTACGATTGAAATTAACGAATACACTTTTAATACTTTTAAGAAATTTGAAGGAGTATATGAATCATGGATTTATTAGACGAGCTAGAAGAAAATAAAAAGTTTAGACAAGAAATAAAGTATAGTCGACAATTGCCAGAGATGTTTTCAACTGAAGATATTAATGCAACAAGTGAAAATATGACTTTTGCTATATTGGGAGAACTCCGAGATAGGTACAAGGAAGGTGAACCTGTAACATTTACTTATCAAGAATTGGCTGAATTAGGTGGATTATGGTTTAAGCGTAAAAACGGGAAAAAAAGTTTATACAATGGCAAAAAACTTCAAGAAGCAATGTATCATCTGAATGATGCATTGAAAAATTTTGCATACTATCAAGTACGAGATACGAATGAAGACGGTACTCCCAAATCTTGGAAGACTATTAATATCTTTAGTGTTATTGACTTTGACGGTACTAAGAGGGAAGTTAAGTTAACGATATCTAATGCAGAAATTAATCCTCAACAAGTAGATGCTCAAGGAAATATCATCAATGAGCCTTTACATGTTTATGATTTAATTAATTCTAAAGACTGGAGTAAAGTGAAGCATCTTAAGTATGATCGAGAAATAAACAATAACTTGCCCTCAAAATATTCAAAGCGCATATATCGCTTTATAAGTGAGTTTAGAAACTTCCCAAAAGGAACAAAGATGCGTATTGATGATTTTGACAAAAAAATTCTAAAGATATTAAAGACAGAGGAGGAAGTTCATAGAGACAAAAATGAGTTATTCGATCTCAGGAAGAATAGAAAAAAATATTTAGACAAGGCTGTTAAAGAAATTCAAGAATTGACTACTCCAGAGGGGGAACAAATTATTAAAAATTTGGATTACATATACTACTACTCAGGGAGAAAAATTCACTCTATTGAATTTACTTTTACCCCTTTCAATGGCGATTTGACACATAAAAATAAGCTTTCATCAGTAGTAAAAAATACTCCCAAAGGTAAGAGAAGTCCATTTCTTGAAGATGCTAAGACAGTGCTTAACTACTTGAACTATCTACACAGCATACGTTTTGAATATAATATTAAAAAACAAATTTATGAACTTGTTCCTAAAAACGGAGAGGGTATCTATTTTGATGTGGAAAATAAGGTCTTACTCAAGCCAATATTATCGTTACTTGAGAATGGCGTACCAGTTGATGAGCTTATGCAGATTGAAGAAATGAAAGCTTTCGAGTGGCGAGATAACGCAGAAGTATTAAGAAACTTAAAACCATCAGTTCTTTTTGGTGATAAATATTCAGAATATAGGGCTTATCTGAATTATTTCAGAAATGAGTACCAGGTAATCTTTGACAAGAATAAATCGAAAGATTTTTATATACCTATGGATGGTCCTTGGAACAGTAAGTAATAGAGTCGTTTGACTCTTTTTTTTTATCAACTGAAGTCAAGTACAAAGCGAATTCAAAATTTAAATATATTCACAATATATTTAAAATGCAAAAAACAATATATTTATAATTGATTTTAAATGCAATTTAAGTTATAATATAAATACATGGTAAATGCAATTATATTATAATTTGAGAAGGAGATGATAAGAATGAGGATTATTAGTATATCGGCAGTAAAGGGTGGTGTTGGAAAAACTACTATAACATTTAACTATGGGGAGTGGTTATCAAGTCAAGGGTATAATGTTTTGCTTATTGATACTGACCACCAGTGTAGTTTAAGTCAAACGTACAATCTATTTACAAATGAGGAGACCATTTATAATGCTTTTGTGAACAAAGATGTAAATATCCATCAAATTCATCAGAATTTAAGTATTATTCCTGCATCTCCAATGTTGGATGAGCTAGAGGTAGAATTAAGCAAAAAACATAATAAAGATTTATTGTTGATGATGTGGCTTGAAGATAATGTTGATAGAATAAAAGATTTTGATTTTATTCTAATAGATTGTCATCCAGACTTTCAAACTGTAACAAGAAATGCAATCGCTGTAAGTCATTATATTATTAGTCCAATAGAACCAAGCCAATATGGTTATATGTCAAAAAGTCTTCTTTTGGAAAGATTAGAGAATTTTAGAGACGAAGTTATTGATGCAAGGACAAGAGAAACATATATTTCAGCTCTACCTTACTTTATTGGCAATAGAATTCGACATAACACGAAATCTTCACGAGAATTTTCTGACAAGATTTCACAGGATAAGGGCACAATTGCAATGATTCCAGAAAAGGAACTCTTTAATCGTTCTACTCTTGATGGCATCCCGTTAGTTCAAATGGAAAAGGACAAAGATGTTGCAAAAACTAATAAAGCATTTTTTGAAAAACTGAATTCTGCATTTGAACAGATAACTGAAAAAGTAAGTGAGTAGATGGAGATTTCCAAAAAAATATAAACACATTTAAGATATAATTCAAACGCATTTTAAATGCATTATAAATATAATTTAAATATATTATTTTATAAAAAGGAGATATTATGGCATTTGACATCGATGAGAA
>NZ_DKXK01000040.1:28925-29062 GCF_002492185.1 Lactococcus sp. UBA7128 | reverse complement strand
AATTGGGATTGTTTTAGCTAAAGGTATTGATAATACAGGGGAGAGCTCTGCTGAAGTCAAAGACATGTTGGCCAAAGCCAACCAAGAATCAGGGAAATTTTTACAAGAGCCTGTTTTTAGTGAAAATCCAGTTGTTT
>NZ_DKXK01000040.1:0-28821 GCF_002492185.1 Lactococcus sp. UBA7128 | reverse complement strand
CTATAGTAAACCACGGAGGAAAAGGAAATGACAAAATTTATCATTGAAAAAGATTTTTGGGAGCTTTTCCCAGATACGCAAATTGGGATTGTTTTAGCTAAAGGAATTGATAATACAGGAGAGAGCTCTGCTGAAGTCAAGGACATGTTGGCCAAGGCTAACCAAGAATCAAGAAAATTTTTACAAGAGCCTATTTTTAGTGAAAATCCAGTTGTTTCAGTTTGGCGTCAAGCTTATCGTAAGTTCAAGACTAAAAAAGGTGCACGTTCTTCTATTGAAAACTTGATGAAACGGGTTGAAAAAGGTAAAGAAGTTGGCAGTATTAATCCCCTTGTGGATATCTACAACACGATGAGTTTAACTTATGGCCTTCCAGCTGGTGGTGAAGATATTGATAGCTTTGCTGGCAATCTTCGTCTGACTCAAGCTCAAGGTGGGGAAAAATTTATCGCTTTGGGAGATGAGGAGCCAGATAATGCTCTGGCTGGAGAAATTGCTTATCTTGATGATGAAGGGGCGGTTTGTCGCTGCTGGAATTGGCGTGACGGTCAACGTACAATGCTGACGGAAAACACAAAAAATGCCTTTTTAATCATAGAATGTGTGGATTCAGGTCGTACAGATGAATTACGAGAAGCTATAGAAAAGTTAGCAGAGCTTACTGTTGCTCACCTCGGAGGGCGTGCAGAGCTCGCGATTATGACAAAAGAAAATCCTGAGCTCAGCTTAGACTAAGAGGAAAGCATGATTTATTTAAGAAAGGCAACCAAAGCGGATGTTGCATCCATTATGCCGATTATTGCTCAGGCGCGAGAATTTCTGGGCAAATCAGGGAGTGATCAATGGCAAGCTGAGTATCCTGCACAAAGTGATATTGAAAATTTTATTCACGAAGATGTCGGCTACGTTCTGATTGTAGATGAAAAAGTTGCAGGCTTTTGTGCGGTTATTACTGGAGAAGATACCCAATATACGAAAATTTATAATGGCAAGTGGTTAAATGACAGCTTGGACTACGTCACCGTCCATTGTTTAGCACTGTCTGATGAATATCGTGGTCTGGGTCTGACAAAATATCTTTTTTCAAACATCTTTACTCTGATGCAAGCACGCGGCTATAAAGACTTCCGCGTAGATACACACCCAGCTAATGCAGTGATGCAGGCAGTATTTGAACGTGAGGGCTTTGAAAAACGTGGTATGGTTTTCTACGAAGGAGATCGCATCGCTTATCAACTCCTTTTAGGAGAATGAGATGAATAAAGAAAACTGGCTAGAGTTTTGCCTATCTCTTGGTCCAACTTTTGCGGATACACCTTTTGCAAAGATGGAAAAAGGACCAGCGACGGTTGTTGTGAAGCATCTAAAAAACAAAAAATCCTTTGTCTATATTTCGGAGCGTGAAGGCAAGCTTGTTTTGGCTGTCAAAGGTTTACCCTCAGTCAACGAAGAACTTCGTGAATCTTTTGACTCAATACGCCCAGCCTGGCACATGAATAAAACGCACTGGAATGATATTCATCTTGGGGGTGATGTTTCAGAGGAACAAGCAAAACAGATGATTGAAAACAGTTATCGTTTAATCAAACCAAAAAGAGAATAAAAATGGAATATAAAGAAAAATTTTTAAAAGATTTTAGTGAATGGGTAGACCAACAGGTTCAACTTTCAGAAATGGCAATGAAAGCTGCAGAAAAAATTGCGGATGAAGATAAAAAAATTGAAGCAAAAGAAGCGGCTATCCGTTATGAAAGTCGTCTCGATGCTTATCAGTTTATTCAAGGGAAATTTGAAAACTATAAAGCAGGTAAGGATTTCCACGACGTACCGGACTTAGGTACAAAAACTTTTTAAGTAACAAGGGAAATCACTGCAAAGGGTTTCCGAGAACTTAGGCTTTGGGGTGAATTATTTATATCGATTGAAAGCACAATAGCCAACAGCGGAAAATCTAACCTTAATGGCTGACTATTTTAACGTATCAGTAGACCATCTGCTTAGTAAAGAACTACTTGAAACTTACAGGCTAGAAATTCAAAATTTGCTTGAAGTGTATAAAGGAGGGGCTAAGAGAGGTTTTTTGCAAAAGATAATCTTACTGTCTGCCTTAAGTTCTACTTTCAACTTTTACAAAGAGTTGACATTTTTCAAAATGGAAATAAGCTTCAATTTGCTTTAGCTAAAAACTTATTAAATGCTGTTTCTAACCGATTGAGCGTTTTTAACGATGCTTTTTTGATATACATAATAATTCCTAGCATCAATGAAAAAACAAAAGCTCTGCTCTTTGAGCTGTGCTGGTTCGAATTGGCGGGATAAGAAAAAATGCCTTATTACAAATTAGGGCATTTTTGGAATAAAGCATTTATTAATGAAGAATTTGAAGTATTTTAAATCACGATCTGATTTTAATAATTTCGTATAGGAGCATTATATGAACTTTTATGATATCGAATTTTTGAAATCACAATCAGGAATAAATGATTATATCAGATATATTTTTATATTTGCAAGTCTTACAGTACTCGTCATTATATTCAGTATCTATATTAGACACAAAATAAAAACTAAATATCGAGATTTAAGTATAATTCTTTTGTTATTTATTATTTTAGAACTAGGGATACAATATTCTAATTATATAGGATTTCAATCAAAACAGAACCAATCCTCGCAAATGGTCGCTTTTATTGAGAATGTAGCTAAAAATCAAAAGGTAGATATAGATAAGGTTTTAGTTAATTCTACTCAATTTGCTGATGGAATAATTGTAAAAATTGATGATAAATATTACTCAGTTAACTTAAATCCTGATCAGAAGACATATACGTTTGTAGAAAGTTATTTGATTAATCCCCAAAATAATGAAATGAAAAAATAGATTGTGAGAAGGTATGTTACTTTACAGTTCGATAATTTTAAAATTCTCTTTAGGTATTATTTGTCTTATTATTCAAATAAACATAATGGGAAAAGGAAATTTAGCGCCGGCCTCTGCAATGGATCAAGTTCAAAATTATGTTTTAGGTGGAATAATTGGGGGAGTTATTTATAATGACTCTATTACAGTTTTACAATTTATACTTGTTTTAATTATTTGGACGCTTTTGGTATTGATTTTAAAGTTTTCAAAAGAACATAATCGATATATAAAATTACTAGTAGATGGTCGCCCATTAACCTTAATAAAAGACGGAAATATCAGAGTTGAGGAGTGTTTGAAAAATGGTATTTCTGCTAATGACTTGATGTTCAAACTTCGTTCCAACGGTATCTATAAAATTGATAATGTAAAACGTGCTATTTTAGAACAAAACGGTCAGCTGACATTAATTGAATTTGGAGAAGAAAATGTTAAATATCCTCTTATTGTAGATGGTCAAGTGAATCTAGATGTTCTAGAAGTTATTGATAAAAATGCTGAATGGGTTGAATCGCAAATTTTAGAACAAGGCTATAACAAAATTGGTGAAATATATTTAGGTGAATATATCTCTGGGGAACTTAAGTTGTATGGCTACAATGACTAGTCAAGGAAAGGTTATTCCTCCAGATTTTTACAGAAAATAAAGCGAAGAGGCTTTTCCTTCTAGTTTTTAGCGACCACTAAAAGGGGTGCTGATGGGACCTATACTAAAAATGGCACATATATTTGTGTCGATAGTGTGAACTGTAATCGACAAATGCAAAAAATAGAAGGTTTAGAGCATTTCTTAGAGATAATCAAAGAACGCTAAGTGACCTTGCAAAAAACGGACAAATCTGATAGAATAAAAGCACTAAATGAGGAGTAACAAGTCTAATCTTTGAGAGAGAAATCGGTGGCTGCGAGATTTCAGATGAAGCTTGTGAAGGTTGCATTGAGGTCAGTTAAATAAAAATTAAGTGTCTGCTTTTATAAAAAAGCAGGAATTTAGGTGGTACCGCGCGTGAGCGTCCTATTTTGGATGTTTGGCGTGGTATTTTTTATTGACATAACTTATGCAGCTCTCCCTCAACCTCATCAACTGTTTTCATACCGAAAGGAAAAATAAATGACAGAAGAATTATCAACAAAGTTTAACCCTGCTGAAGTCGAAGCAGGACGCTATGAAAAATGGCTCGAACAAGGTGTTTTTGCACCTTCAGGTGACAAAAAAGCAAAACCCTACAGCATCGTTATTCCACCACCAAACGTAACCGGTAAGCTCCACTTGGGACATGCTTGGGATACGACTTTGCAAGACATTATCATTCGTCAAAAACGCATGCAAGGTTTTGATACTCTCTGGTTGCCAGGAATGGACCACGCAGGTATTGCAACGCAAGCCAAAGTGGAAGCGCGTTTAGCAGAAGAAGGTATTTCCCGTTATGACTTGGGCCGTGAGAAATTCTTGGAAAAGGTCTGGGAATGGAAAGACGAATACGCTGAAACCATCCATCAACAATGGGGTAAAATGGGTATCTCTGTTGACTACAATCGCGAGCGTTTTACGCTTGACGAAGGTTTATCTGCCGCAGTCCGCAAAGTTTTTGTTGAACTTTACAAAAAAGGTTGGATTTACCGTGGCGAGTTTATTATTAACTGGGACCCAAAAGCCATGACGGCACTCTCAGATATTGAAGTTATCCATAAGGACGTCGAAGGTGCCTTCTATCACATTACTTACCCTTTGGCAGATGGTTCAGGCGCGCTTGAAGTAGCGACAACGCGTCCAGAAACTTTCTTTGGAGACACTGCTGTTGCTGTTAACCCTGCAGATGAACGTTATGCCAAATACATCGGTCAAAGTGTTGTTCTCCCTATCATTAACAAAGAAATTCCTATTGTTGGTGACGAACACGCAGACATGGAAAAAGGGACAGGTGTGGTTAAAATTACGCCCGCCCATGATCCTAACGACTTCTTGGTTGGCCAACGTCATAACTTGCCACAAGTTAATGTGATGAATGCTGACGGTACAATGAACGAGCTCACAGGCGAGTTTAATGGCATGGATCGCTTTGAAGCCCGTGAAGCCATCATTAAAAAATTAGATGAGCTCGGTAACTTAGTTAAAGTTGAGAAAATGATGCACTCCGTTGGGCATTCAGAACGTACAGGTGTAATGGTTGAGCCCCGCTTGTCGACACAATGGTTCGTTAAGATGGAAGAGTTGGCTAAAAATGCAATCGCAAATCAAAAAACAGAAGATGCGGTTGAGTTTTACCCTCCACGTTTTAACGACACTTTCCTTCAATGGATGGAAAACGTACACGACTGGGTTATTTCACGTCAACTCTGGTGGGGACATCAAATCCCTGCATGGTACAACGAAGCTGGTGAAATGTATGTCGGTGAGGAAGCCCCAGAAGGCGAAGGTTGGGTACAAGATGAAGACGTACTTGACACTTGGTTCTCCTCTGCTTTATGGCCTTTCTCAACTATGGGTTGGCCGGATGAAAAGGCAGAAGACTTCCAACGTTACTTCCCTACAACGACCTTGGTTACGGGCTATGACATCATCTTCTTCTGGGTGTCACGTATGATTTTCCAATCCCTTGAGTTTACAGGAAAAGCACCATTTAATAATGTGCTTATCCATGGCTTGATTCGTGATGAAGAGGGACGCAAAATGTCCAAATCTTTGGGGAATGGTATTGACCCAATGGATGTGATTGAAAAATATGGTGCAGATGCCTTGCGTTGGTTCTTATCCAATGGTTCAGCTCCAGGACAAGATGTGCGTTTTAGCTACGACAAAATGGATGCAGCTTGGAATTTCATCAATAAGATATGGAATGTTTCACGCTATATCCTGATGAATGCAGGGGATATCACAGCAGAAGAAATTTCTGCTCATCTTGACCAAGTGGCAGAGAAAACAGCAGGTAATGTTACCGATCGCTGGATTCTCACACGCTTGAATGATACAATTGCGCGTGTTACGGAACAAATGGATAAATTTGAGTTTGGTGTTGCAGGTCATATTCTGTATAACTTCATTTGGGATGAGTTTGCCAACTGGTACCTTGAGTTGACCAAGGAAGTAATGTTTGGCGATGATGAAGCAGAAAAAGACGTTACACGTTCAGTGCTTGTGCATGTCCTTGATCAAGTGCTCCGCCTCTTGCACCCAATCATGCCTTTCTTCACAGAGGAAATCTTCGAAAAACTTCCGACAGCTGAAGGCAAATCTATTGTGGTATCTGAATATCCAGAAGTACATCCAGAATTTGATGATGCAGAAGCTGGAGATGGTGTTGCCATGCTTATTGAAATTATTACCGCTGTACGTAATATTCGTGCGGAAGTGAATACGCCTTTATCAAAAGCCGTGCCAATGATGATCAAATCAGACAAGGAAGACTTCTTGAACAAGGTGGCGCCTTATATCAGACGTTTCACTAATCCAAGCGAGTTAACTATTGCAGCGGATGTGGCAGCACCAGAACAAGCCATGTCAGCAGTTGTTACTGGTGCAGAAATTTACCTTCCATTAGCAGGCTTGATTAATATCGAGGAAGAAATTGCTCGCCTTAATAAAGAGCTAGACAAATGGCAAAAAGAACTCGATATGGTTAACCGTAAGCTTTCTAATGAAAAATTTGTGGCAAATGCCAAAGCAGAAGTTGTAGATAAAGAACGTGCTAAACTAGCAGACTATCAAGAGAAGTTTGAGAGCACTCAAGCCCGTATTGAAGAGTTACAAAAATAGTCTATGAGTCATAGAAAAGTTCCTAATTGTGGGAACTTTTTCTTTTTGGTATAGATAGATTTGCAATATCTTAAATTTTCATTTCTTGTTAAAGCTGTGAAAAAGTGATAAAATAAACAAAGAAAAAAACTCTAAGGAGAGATATAAGATGGCACATATTAAATTTGACTATTCTAAATTGAAACCATTTGTGGCTGATAAAGAGCTTGACGAAATTCAATGGCAAGTTGACGGCGCAGATAAACTTCTTCGTGAAGGAACTGGTGCGGGTTCTGACTTCATCGGTTGGTTAGATCTTCCAGAAGACTATGATAAAGAAGAGTTTGCTCGTATCCAAAAAGCAGCAAGTAAAATTCAATCTGATTCAGAAGTTCTTATCGTTATCGGTATTGGTGGTTCATACCTCGGTGCCCGCGCTGCAATTGATTTCTTGAACAACAGCTTTGTTAACCTCCAATCAAAAGAAGAACGTAAAGCACCACAAATTCTTTATGCAGGAAATTCAATTTCTTCAAGCTATCTTTCAGACTTGGTAGAATATGTTGCAGATAAAGATTTCTCTGTTAATGTTATCTCTAAATCAGGGACAACAACTGAACCAGCAATTGCCTTCCGTGTCTTTGAAGAACTTTTGGTTAAAAAATATGGCCGTGAAGAAGCAAATAAACGTATCTATGCCACAACAGATAAAGAAAAAGGTGCCGTTAAAGTTAATGCTGATGCAAACAACTGGGATACTTTTGTTGTTCCAGACTCAGTTGGTGGACGTTTCTCAGTTTTGACAGCTGTGGGTCTCTTGCCTATCGCAGCATCAGGTGCTGATATCACAGCCCTTATGGAAGGTGCTAACGCAGCGCGTAAAGAATATACAGCTACAGACGTACGTAAAAATGATGCATACGCTTATGCAGCACTTCGTAATATTCTTTACCGCAAGGGTAAACTTTCAGAAATCTTGATTAACTATGAGCCATCATTGCAATACTTCTCAGAATGGTGGAAACAATTGGCGGGTGAATCTGAAGGTAAAGACCAAAAAGGTATTTACCCAACATCAGCAAACTTCTCAACAGATTTGCACTCATTGGGTCAATTTATCCAAGAAGGTACACGTTCTGTATTTGAAACAGCTATCCGTGTTGAAAAACCACGCAAGAATATCACTATCCCTGAGCTTGAAGCAGATCTTGATGGTCTTGGCTATTTGCAAGGTAAAGATGTTGACTTCGTCAATAAAAAAGCAGCTGATGGTGTGCTCCTTGCTCATACAGATGGTGGTGTGCCAAACATGATCGTTACTTTGCCTGAGCAAGATGAATTCACTTTAGGTTACACTATCTACTTCTTTGAGCTTGCAATTGCAATCTCTGGTTACTTGAACGGTATCAACCCATTTGACCAACCAGGTGTTGAAGCTTACAAACGTAACATGTTTGCGCTTCTTGGTAAACCAGGATTTGAAGAATTGAGTGCAGAATTGAACGCACGCCTTAATTAAGGAATAATCCTATAAAAAGTCATTATTCTTTGAATCATGGCTTTTTTACTGCTCTTGGGGAAGAACTCTATCAGTGTGCTATAATAAAGCAATGAGAGTTGTAGCAGGAAATTACGGTGGTAGACCACTGAAGACATTGGCAGGAAAAACAACGCGTCCAACGACGGACAAAGTCAAGGGTGCAATTTTTAATATGATAGGCCCTTATTTTGAAGGTGGTCGGGTCTTGGATTTGTTCTCAGGTTCAGGTTCACTTGCTATCGAAGCTGTCTCACGTGGGATGGCCAGTGCTGTAATGGTTGAAAAAGACCGTTCAGCACAGTTGGTGATTGCAGAAAATATCAAGATGACAAAAGAAGAGGAAAAATTTCAACTTTTGAAGATGCCAGCAGAGCGTGCCTTAGCTCGTCTTTCTGGACAGTTTGATTTGGTTTTGCTTGATCCTCCGTATGCGAGAGAAAGTATTGTTGCTAATCTAGAAGAAATGCAGAAAAAAGACTTGTTGGCAGATGACGTTATCGTTGTTTGTGAAACAGATAAAGAAGTTACACTTCCGGAAAGAGTGGGACAACTGTCCTTGCGTAAAGAAAAAGTATATGGAATTTCAAAGGTAACCATCTATGAAAGATAAAATCGGTTTATTTACGGGTACTTTTGACCCAGTCACAAAAGGCCATCTTGATATCGTTGAACGTGCCAGCAAGCTTTTTGACAAGCTTTATATCGGTATTTTTAAAAACGAAGCTAAAAATCCTTTGTTTAGTTTAGAAGAACGTGTAGCCCTCATCGAAAAAGCCTTAGCAGATTTACAATTAACTAATGTGGAAGTGATTGCACATGCGAATGATTTGACTGTGAATATTGCGAAGGAACTAGAAGTAACGGCACTTGTGCGTTCCGTTCGCAATGCGGCTGATTTAGACTACGAGAAAAATATGATTTACTTTAACCGTGAAATGACGGGAGTGGAAACTATTCTATTGACCGCAAAACCAGAACTCGAAAATATTAGTTCTACACGGATGCGTGAGCTCTATCACTTTGGACAAGACCTAAGCCAATGGCTGCCAGAAAATGTTATTAAAGCACTGAATGGAAAAAAATCAAATGAAAAATGAAGATGTCAAAAATAAACGTAAGCTCAAACTTTTTTTATCTATAGGAATTCCGCTTGTATTTATCATAGGGCTGTTTTTCCCTTTGCCGTATTACATTGAGCAACCAGGTGGAGCAATACCGGTCAATCAAATGGTTGAAGTTTCAGGGACAAAGGATGAACATAAAGGAAATTTCTACCTGACTACGGTTGAAATGGTTCGAGCTAATGCGGCGAATATGCTTTATTCGATGTCTGATCCATTTGCTACTGTTTTAAGTAGCCAAGAAATGACAGGAGGATTGACAAACCAGCAATTTGACTTGGTTAATCAATTTTATATGCAGACTGCGCAAAATACTGCGATTTATCAAGCTTTCAAGCTGGCGGGGAAGCCTTATGAAATGAAGTACCAAGGAGTTTACGTACTTAGCATAAGTGAGGATTCAACTTTTAAAAATGACCTGCAGCTTTCTGATACGATAACAGAAGTTAATGGTAAAACATTCAAGTCTTCAGCAGACATGATAAAATATGTTGCTCAACAAAAGGTGGGCGATAATGTAACAATTAAATATACACGGATGGATGGTAGCCAACATGAAGCAACTGGAAAATATATTAAGTTGAGCAATGGCAAGACGGGCATTGGTATCGGCTTGGTTGATCATACAGAGGTTGTAACTCATCCTCAAGTAAAAATTGATGCAGGCTCGATTGGTGGTCCAAGCGCTGGAATGATGTTTACTCTGGAAATCTATAGTCAGATTACGGGCAAAGATTTGCGGCGAGGCAGAGAAATAGCAGGTACTGGGACGATAAACGAAGACGGAAGTATCGGTCAGATTGGTGGCGTTGATAAAAAGGTTGCAACAGCCAGTCAAGAGGGAGCTAAAATCTTCCTCTGCCCAGATGAAACAGCTGAACAGGCAAAAGCCTCTGGTACAACGAATAACTATACAGATGCCGTAGCAGCAGCTAAAAAGTTGAATACAGACATGAAAATCGTACCTGTCAAGACCATCCAAGAGGCCCTAGATTATCTTGAAAAATAGGTTCTGTGTACTCTATGGTGGTAGCTGAAAATTTATTGCCACTTTTTGTAGAGAAAGCGGAGAAATTCGGGAGCTACAATGTTTTTCGTGGTGAGTAGCCACACTAAATGTTATAGCGACCAAATAAACTAAAAAAAGCTGTGGATAACAGCTTTTTTTGGTTTAATATTGGTCTTGCAAGAGCGCTTTAAGCTCATCAATACTTGGTTGACGTGGGTTACCTGGTGTGCATTGGTCATCGTAAACAAGGTTTGCTAACTTATCAAGTTCGCGTTCTAAATGGTTTTTATCGACACCATTACCTGAAAGTGTGATATCAATATCAATGCTGTCTGTCAATTTCTTGATTTCCTTAATAAGCTTGTCAACCAGTTCGGCATTGTCTTTGCCTGTTAAACCAATATAGCGTGCAATTTCGGCGTAGTCTTCTTGGGCACGATAGATTTCATAACGTGGATATGGTGTACGCTTAACATTTCCTGTTACAGCGTTAAATTTGATAACGTGCGGCATAGCGATAGCAATAGCTAAACCATGTGGCAATTCAAACTCGCCGCCGACTTTGTGCGCTAAGGAGTGGTTGATACCGAGAAATGCATTAGCAAAAGCCATACCAGCTAAGGTTGCAGCGTTGTGCATATTTGCGCGTGCCATCTGTCCTTCTTTGGAAGGTTTTGAAGGGTCATAGTGGTAAGAAGTGGTTAAATTTTCAAAGATTAATTTGATTGCACGAAGTGATAGAGGTTTAGTATAGTCTGAAGCCATGACTGAAACGTAAGATTCGAGTGCATGACTGAGTGCATCGATACCTGACCAAGCGACTGTACGTTTTGGCACAGTCATAACAAACTCAGGGTCAACAATGGCCACTTGAGGTGTAAGTTGATAATCCGCTAAGGGATATTTAACATGTGTTTCGTCATCAGTGATGACAGCAAATGGTGTTACCTCAGAGCCTGTCCCCGAAGTAGTTGGAATACATACCAGTTGAGTTTGGTCTTGATGTGGGAATTTGACGATACGTTTACGGATATCGATGAATTTTTGGGCCAGTTGCTCAAAAAGGGCTTTCAATGCGATATCGTCATTAAGGTCAACTTCCCCGCGAACGGAATACTCATAAATCAAACGGCCGATTTTGGCTGCATCAAGCGGAGAACCACCACCAAGAGCAATAACGGTATCTGGTTTGAAGTCATCCATTTGACGTGCAATCTCGATTGCCTGAGATAATGTAGGGTCTGGTTTTACAGAACCGTAGATAGTTGTTTGTACCTGTGTGTCACGAACAGCGAGTTGCTCAAGCATGTGATCAACAAAGCCAAACTGTAACATCCCGTGATCTGTGACAACAAAGGCACGTTTTATATCAGGCATTTCTTGCAAATAAGAGATTGAGTTGTTTTCGTAGTAGATTTCTTTTGGCAGACGAACCCATTGTGGGCGATTACGACGACGTGCCACTGTTTTAATATTCAATAGATCATATGTACTCAAGTTGTGTGAAATTGAATTTTTACCCCATGAACCAGTTCCGAGCGTCAATGATGGACGCATTGCATCAGTATAAATATCGCCAACACCGCCAATAGAGTCAGGCTGGTTAACCAAGATACGTGCAGCACCAATGGCATCTGCATATTCTTTAACAAATGGATCATCCTGAGCACCAATTTGGATGGCAGCATTGTGCCCTGCGCCCTGATAGTCTAAAAGTTTTTGAACGATTTCGATAGCATTTTTACGTGAGGTAGATTTGTAGAGGGACAGAAGTGGACTGAGTTTTTCAGAGGACAGTGCTTCTCCGATATTTTTTTCATCAAGTTCAAAGAGTAGGACATCTTTGCCCTTAGGGACTTTTACGCCAGCTTGTTCAGCAATCCAAGGTCCAGGACGTCCAGCAACAGGACCCGTTACACCAAAGCCTTCGCCAGCACGTTCAACAAAGACAAATTTTTCAATTGCTTTATAGTCTTTCTTAGGTACTTTATAAGCACCGTGTGCCTGGAGTTTTTCAAGAAACTCATCATAAATTTCTTCAGCAATAACAGCAGAATTTTCTGTGGCACAAATCATGCCATTGTCAAAACGCTTAGAGAGCAGAAGGTCTTCAACAGCGCGATCGACATTTGCGGTTGCATCAACAAAGACAGCACCATTACCTGCACCGACTCCTAGTGAAGGATTACCAGATTTCAGAGCGGCATTAACCATTCCTGGACCACCTGTGGCTAAGATTGAAGCAATACCCTGATTCTGTATGAGTGCTGTTGTATTATAGAGACTAGGTTCTTCAATCCATTGGATAAAGTTTTCTGGAGCTCCTGCTTTCAGAGCAGCATCATAGACGATACGTGCAGCATGTGAAGAGCAATTTTGAGCTTGTGGATGGAAGGCAAAAACGATAGCGTTGCGTGTTTTTGCCGTTAAAAGTGATTTGAAGATAGTTGTTGAGGTAGGGTTAGTCGTAGGCACAATCCCGGCAAGGACACCAAGAGGAGCTGCGATTTCAACTGAACCGTTAACCTTGTTTTCGCTAATTACTCCAACAGTTTTATCGTTTTTTATTGAGTTATAAACAGACTCTGAAGCAAAGCGGTTTTTAGTATCCTTGTCTTCAACAATGCCGCGACCAGTTTCCTTATGTGCTTCGTGAGCGAGTTCCAGAGAATGCTCACTAGCTGCCAAAGCCATAGCTGCAACAATTTTATCAACCTGTGCTTGAGTATAACCTTCAAAATGCAGAGCGGCTTGATGGGCTTTTTTCACAAGAGTATCTGTGTATTGCTCTGCTTTTTCTAAGAGTACAGCCTTATCAGTTGCTGTTATTTCTTTCTTCGTCTTTGTGTTTGGGGTTGTCATATAAAATTTCTCCTTTGTGAAATTTATCACGTTATTATTTTAACAAAGTTTGAACGCGGTGTCAAATTGTATTGTGCAAAAAAATACAATGTTGTGTTAGCGAAATAATATTCACATTTTAATGATAGAAAAACCGCCTTATTTGGCGGTTTGGTTTAGAGGGTTGGAAGGACACAAGTGCCTTCTGGACTATAAAAATCTTTTTGTTTCAGTGTAAGTAGTCCTGTTGTACGATTGCGGCGGAAAAGACTAAGGTTATCGCTGTCTTGATGGGCCACGATAATAAAGTCTTCTGTGCTATTGAAGTTAAAGTCGCGAGGTGTTTTACCTTCTGTTTTTACAATGTCTTCCAGAGTAATTTTCGTTCCTAAAGGACTGACACTGAAGACAGCGATTGAATCATGCCCGCGGTTTGAGGCATAGAGGAATTTACCATCAGATGAAAGACGCAGCGCAGCAGCGCTTTTGACACCCTCAAAATCAGCAGGCAGTGTACTGAGGGTTTCTAGAGCTGCAAAACGTCCTTTTTCTTCATTGTAGCTAAGCACTGTTACAGTGGAAGAAAATTCACCAATAACATAAGCAACTTTACCGTTAGGGTGGAAGGTCAGGTGACGAACGCCAGTTCCAGTAGGCATGCGATATAGGGTAGCGATAGAAAGCTTGCCATCTTCCCCCACAACGTCATATACAGTGATTTCGTCCGTTCCTAAATCACAAGTAACCAAGCGACCATCTGGTGTAAGATCTGCATAGTGAACATGTGGGCGTTCTTGACCTGGGTGTCCGTTTGAGCCTTCCCCTTCATGTTTTACAGTATCTGTTAAAAGGAGTGAACCATTTTTTTGGATTTTATAGACACGAATTTCTCCCAGATGATAGTTGGCACCATAAACAAGACCGCGTTTATCGTCAACAGAAACATAACAAAGAGGGGCTCCAACACTCGTGACATAATTTAAAAGTTCTGCTTTCCCCCTTTTATAAGTTAAAGCGGCGATGCCACCACCATTTTCATCTGCAGCACAGCTATAGAGATGCTGTTTCTTTCTATCTAGAGCAATATAGGTCGCATTTTGAACATGTGCAACTTCTTTTAGATTAGAAAGTTCTTCCTTGACAACATCTAAGTCGAAACTGTATATTCCCTTTGATTCACGTTTAGTATATCCACCCACTAGAATTTTTTCCCGCATAGTTTAGCTCCTTTTACATTTAATATTCGTATAATTATTTTATCATAAAGGAGCGTTTTCAGGAAGTTAAATCTCTCACGTTTTATGCATCTACGAGAAACTTAGGTAAAAAAGAGGACTTGCAATATGAGGAAGATTAGTATATAATATTACTGTTGCTCTCGGGCGATAATCTCACATTTTGACTTGACGATGTCGTAGTGCACAGGTGTAGCGGCATAGGGTGAGAGTCAAAAGAGGAAAAACTATTTTAAAAGGAGACATTAATATGTCAGTTATTTCAATGAAACAACTTCTTGAAGCTGGTGTTCACTTCGGTCACCAAACGCGCCGTTGGAACCCAAAGATGAAACCATACATCTTTACAGAACGTAACGGTATCCACGTTATCGACCTTCAAAAAACAGTTAAACTTGTTGACGATGCTTACAACTATGTACGTAACGCTTCAGCTGAAGGTGCTGTAGTCCTTTTTGTTGGTACTAAAAAACAAGCTTCAGAAGCTGTTAAAGAAGAAGCACTTCGTGCTGGTCAATACTATGTAAATCACCGTTGGCTTGGTGGTATGCTTACGAACTGGAACACTATCCAAAAACGTGTGGCACGCCTTAAAGCAATCAACAAAATGGAAGAAGACGGAACTTTCGATGTTTTACCTAAGAAAGAAGTTGTCCTTTTGAACAAAGAACGCGAACGTCTTGAAAAATTCATCGGTGGTATTGCTGACATGCCTCGCATCCCAGATGTGATGTACGTTGTTGACCCACACAATGAACAAATCGCTATCCAAGAAGCTCAAAAATTGGGAATTCCAGTTGTAGCTATGGTTGATACAAATGCTGACCCAGATCCAATCGACGTTATTATCCCAGCAAACGATGATGCTATCCGTGCAGTTAAGTTGATTACTGCTAAAATGGCTGATGCTGTCATCGAAGGGCGTCAAGGTGAAGATGCAGCAGAAGAAGAACTTACAGCGAAAGATACTGCAGCTTCAGAAGAGTCACTTGAAGAACTTGCTGAAATCGTTGAAGGCAAATAATTTGTAATGAATAATACAGGCGAGGCCCTACGCCTCCCTGTTTTTTTATAAAATATAATAATTAGGAGAATTATACAATGGCAGTAACAGCAGCTCAAGTTAAAGAATTGCGCGAAAAAACTGGTGCAGGTATCATGGATGCTAAACGTGCACTTGTTGAAACTGATGGAAATATGGAAGCAGCCGCTGAGCTTCTTCGTGAAAAAGGTATTGCTAAAGCTGAGAAAAAAGCTGACCGTATCGCCGCTGAAGGCTTGACAGGTATCGCCGTAAATGGTAATACTGCAGCACTTATCGAGTTGAACTCAGAAACAGACTTCGTTGCTAAAAACGAACAATTCGTTGCTATCGTAAAAGAAACAGCTGAACTTATTGCAGAGAAAAAACCTGCAACTAATGAAGAGGCTTTAGCTTTGACAACTGCAGAGGGCATCAGTCTTGAAGATTCTTATACACAAGCAACAGCGACAATTGGTGAAAAAATTTCATTCCGTCGTTTCCAACTTATCGAAAAAACAGATGAGCAAACATTTGGTGTTTACCAACACAACCAAGGGCGTATTGGTGTAGTCGCAGTTATTGAAGGTGGTGATGCAGAGCTTGCTAAGGCTGTTGCAATGCATATCGCTGCGATGAACCCAACTGTTCTTTCTTACAAAGAATTGGACGCTGAGTTTGTTCACGATGAGTTAGCTAAAATGAACCACAAAATCGATGAAGACAACGAAAGCCGCAAATTGGTTAACAAACCAATGCTTCCACATCTTGCATACGGTTCACGCAGCCAGTTGACTGAAGAGGTTCTTGCTAAGGCTGAAGCAGAAATGAAAGAAGAACTTTTGGCAGAAGGTAAGCCAGAAGCAATCTTAGGTAAAATCATTCCAGGTAAACTTGCAAAATACATTATCGACAACACTAAAGTTGACCAAGCCTACACGCTTCTTGGCCAACTCTACATCATGGATGACAGTAAAACTGTAGAAGCTTTCCTTGAATCTAAAGGTGCTAAAGTAGTAGCCTTTGTACGCTATGAAGTTGGCGAAGGTATCGAGAAGGCTGAAAATAATTTTGCAGCAGAAGTTGCGGAAGCAGCAGGACTTGCTTAATTTCTAAAAAGGAGGGGTGGCTTTAGAGGCTGCTCTTTTTTCTTCCTTCCATTGTTTGAGTAGGCTTTGACAAGCCAGTATTCTTATATTGCATGTATTCTAAAAAATGTAGAAAAGTGATGTAAAAACAAATATAATGTGCTATAATAAAGAGTGAAACTTTGTATTTAAAAATGAGTTTAAATAAAAAGATAAAATTACCTAAAGTTTTGGAGAGATAATGTCAAGTACAATAATTATTCTTTTGGGCGTTCTCGTAGTGATTGTCGTTGGATTCTATGTTTTTTCAATGGTAATGCGTAAGAAAACAGAAAATCGTATTCTTGAGTTGGAAGAACGTAAGGAATTACTTTTTGATTTACCCGTGCAAGAAGAATTAGATGCTGTCAAGAAAATGCATTTAGTTGGACAATCGCAAACAATTTTCCGCGAATGGAATCAAAAATGGATTGATTTATCGTCGGACTCATTTGCTGATTTGGAAAATCATATTTTTGAAGCTGAACAGTTGAATGATTCCTTCCATTTTTTCCGTGCGCGTGAGTCGGCAGATGATAGTGAAGCACAGATTGAGGTCATGGAATCAGAGGTTGAAGCGATTCGTGCAGGTGTGGCAGAGTTGGTTGAGCAGGAAAAACGTAATTCGACAAAAATCCAAGAATCTTTAGACTTATACGAAACATTACGCGATGAGATTACAGACAATCAAGAAAAGTACGGTACAGTTATTGATGAAATTAATCGTCATTTAGCAAATATCGAAACAGAGTTTTCACAGTTTGTTACGCTTAACTCCACTGGAGATCCGATTGAGGCGGCAGAAGTACTAGAAACTGCAGAAGAACACACCATTGCTTTACGTGCTATTACGGAAAAAATTCCGTCTCTTTTAGCTGTTGTAGACAAAGAATTACCAAAACAAATTGAAGATTTAGAAGAAACAATTCATAAATTTGAAGAAGAGGATTATGTACTTCCTCCAAGTGTCAATCTTGAGAATGAAAGACAGGCCGTTCAAAAGGATATAGAGGAAGCGAAAGCTCTTCTTGATAGCTTTGAACTTGAGGCGACTGAGGCACGTATCGCTTCAATCAATAATCGTATCAATGGTGTGTATGACATCTTTGAGCGTGAATATAAAGCGCGTCGCAGTGTTGAAAAGCGTGTCAATATCCTCAAAAGCTACATTGAGCACACGCGTGCAAATAATAAAGCGCTTTTGTTGGAGATTGATCATACTATGCAGTCCTACTTGCTCTCTGATAATGAAAAGGCTGCCGTACGTAGTTACTCAGAACACCTTGATATCCTTGAAGGAGAGGTTGATAGTGTGTTAGAGGCTGTAAAAGAAAAACAAAAGCCTTATTCAGCTTTGGGCAATAATGTAAATTCAATTATTGATGCTTTGGAAGACATTGAAAAGAATCAAATCAGCATCAGTGAGGGGCTTGCTAACTTACGTGAGCGAGAAAAAGTTGCCCAAGAAGCTGCGGATGACTTTGACTCAGAATTACGCATTATTAAACGTTATGTGGAAAAACGTAATCTTCCAGGTTTACCAAAAGATTATTTAGATCTCTTTTTCGCTACAAGTGAGCGTCTGGAGGCTCTGTTCAAAGAGTTAGGTAAAGTACGTATTAACATAGATGTTGTCAATCATCAACTTGATACATCTACTCAGGATATGGAAGCCCTGAAGGATGCAACAGACGACTTAGTCGATCATGCTGTTCTTGCAGAGCAGTTGATGCAATACGCCAACCGTTACAAGGCAAGTGATGAGCGTGTTTCTGGTGCTATTGCTCGCAGCTTGCAACTCTTTGATCGTGCCCGAAACTATGATGGTGCCTTCAATGAAATCTCGAACGCTTTAGAAATGGTTGAGCCTGGTGCGGTTGAACGTATCGCTAAGGTTTATCATAATCATAAAGAAAAACCAGACTATCGTTAGTGGTTTGATAAAAAACGTAACTATAGTTTGTTTAGCTATTTTTTGCCTTGTGGATTTTCGAAAAAAGCGGTATATGATGCGCTATTCATATAACTTCAAAGGCTTTAGAGTTGTTGACAGTACGGCAAACAGAATGATAAAATTGCGAGAAAATAACGATTTTCGCTGGGGACAATCCAAAAAATCTGTTTTTAGAAAGGCACAGATATGAAAAAGCTTTAGTATCAGTGGGGATTTTAGTTTCCACAGTTATTCTCATTGTTCCAAGTATTGGAGAGAATTTTTATAGGGATAAGTGTGATGAAATCTTATGAAACTGACCTTGGTAATGTGGTATAATGAGAAAGATAAATTAGAATGCGAGGAGGGGAAATGAGAGAGTACAAAATTAAAGGAACGAATTATAAAATCCGTTATAATGATTTTTCTGGCGAACTGACACCTATTATTTTTATACATGGTTTAGGATGTGCAGGTTCTTTTGATTACGTGGAAGTGGCCTCTATTCTAAAATCTAAACACCGAATAATTCTAATTGATTTATTGGGGGCAGGGTATAGTGACAAGCCACTATCTTTTAAATATACAGTTGCTTCACATGCCAAATATTTACAGGAATTCACTGAAGATCTTAACTTGGAAAAAATGATTGTGTTTGGGCATAGCTTAGGCGGAGCCATAGCGATAGAGTTGTGTAATTTGTTAAAAGATAGAGTTCAAACCCTAATACTTAGTGAAGCTAATTTAGATCCAAGCAGTCCAGATTCAGCAAGTTTTGAAATTGCTAATTTTGATGAAGATGATTTGGATAGTACTTTCGAAAGAAAGCTCACAGAGTATGAAAAGTTAGGAAATACAATGTGGGTAGCTACTTTAAGAAACTGGTTGCCAAAAGCTGCTTTTGAAATTTCTACCAATGCAGTTAGCGGCGGAAGAACATCGTGGAGAGAGCTTTTATACGACTTTGAATTTCCGAAATATTTTATTTTTGGGGAGAAATCATTGCCTGATGCGGATTTTGAAAAACTAAAAGAACACGGTGTGAAAATTGAAGTTGTTCCAAACGCCGGGCACTCAATGGCTTGGGAAAATCCTAATGGTTTTGCCCAAGTTATAAAAAGGTGCTTATAATATTCTATAATTAAATTGTTCTGAACAAGAGATGCTTGCAAAAGTAAGTATCTTTTTTATACTAATCTCTTAAAAGAGAGGATTTTAAGTGGTAGATAATCTAAAAGCTGAAGGTGCAGGAGTATTTCTCGATATCGTGAATGTTATCGGTCAAAGAACGGGTATTAGAATGGATGCGTTGGCGTGTGGCATATTAGCAAACAGCGCATCACTTCAGAAACTTAGATTTTCTGCAAGAGATTCAGCTAACTTCTTAGGCAATGTTGAGATACTTAGTGAATGAAAAGAAGACCAAGGCTACCATACATTAATTTAGGTTAAAGAAATAGTTTTATGACAGATATTTATTTTTAAATATCGAATCAAATTTATAAAATAAATAATTGCTGAATTCGAGTTTGTTTAGCAATTTTTACGTTGTATATTTTTTCAAGAACTAGCCCATGATCAGCAGTTATTTGATTTTGAAGATTGACCGTACAGAAGATGGGATAATAGAATGCTGCTGTGAGAAATGTATTATAAACATAGACAAATTTTTTTAGTTGAGGAGATATTAGTTTGGTATCAGTAATCTTATTTTTAATAATTATTTTTTCTGGGAAAATATTTGGTTTTCCTAAAAATAAAAGTTTAGATATAATAAAAGCTATAGCAATCGTATTTATAGAAACAATAATTGCATCAATCTTATTTTTGGGAATGAATTTACTTAATACATGGTCTGCCTTTAGTTCTGTCATGTTAGAAAGCCTAAATTCTCTGTTTGAAATTATACTTTTATTTGCAATTATCAATGGCTATATATTATATTGGATAAATAGGTGGGCTTTTAAAACATTTAACATTAGTAAAGAGATTCAAACTTTATGTGAGTATATTATTCAATGGTCTTTAATATATTGCACGATATATCAAATTTTGTTTGATGAAATAATAAAACCTTTTAGTGACAAGAATTCCTTTAAAGATGTGTTAAGTTTAGATGTAGTGGAACCGTCAGAATTATTATTTCTAGTTCTACCTGCTTTAATTTCAATATGGATATCAATTATAGCTTATAAGCATTTTAATGATGAATTATAAGGTGTTTTATCAAATATTTATTCTTGAATGAAGATAAAAGGGAACTTAGGAAGTTCAAAACTCCTAAGTTTTCTTGTTCTGGAGAGACTCTCACCTCCTTCACATTAGACAGAATTTTTTATTTTATGGTTCGTGCTATAGAGTACCGTAAGGTTTGCCGGGCTATATTGTACATGGAATATAAACAAAAACAGCGTAGGAAAATGTTATAATACAAAGTATGCACACTTTTTTTGCTTGAGAAGCAAGGAGAAAAATGTTTTGATAATCATCAAGGGAAATGGTGACAAGTAACTGTTACCAGTAATCCGAAAAGTCAAGTATCACAGTTAGAAGCTAAAAATAGGTTTTCGAAGAAGAGTGAGAAAAAGACAAAAGAAGGTGCAGCGGGTAAAAAAGAAATTTTATCAACAGTTCAAGATTTATTTGATGATGGCGAATTATAAGGGATTAAGAATTAAAGGTATCCTTTCTAATAGTAGAAATGAAAGTTCCTATTAAAGGGATAATAGAACGAGTGGGATGTCCATATGAAAAGAAGAAGCCACAAATTTATAGTCACGCAACTAAAAATATGCAAAGTAGTTTATTAAGTCAATTGAATGATTTTTTTAACTAACCAAAAAGTGAAGGAGATAGGAGAAACACACAGAAAGTTATTGATTTTTAAAACTTCTGAGTAATACTCTGATGTAGAAATATAAGGAGTTAGAGGTAAATGAAGGAGAATAAAAGCTTGAAATGTGTTAAAATAAGCCTATGAATGAAACTGAAAATATTATGGAAGAATTGCACTGTATTGGTTGCGGTGCACGGATTCAAACGGAAGATAAAAATGTCTTGGGTTTCTTGCCTGCAGGAGCGCTTGCAAAAAGAGGAGAAGATGATGCACTCTACTGCCAGCGCTGTTTCCGCCTTCGTCATTATAATGAAATCGCTGATGTAAGTTTGACAGACGATGATTTTTTACGTCTTTTGAGCGAAATAGGTGAGCACGATGCGTTAATTGTGAATGTTGTTGACATTTTTGATTTCAACGGTTCTCTAATCCCAAGCTTACATCGTTTTACCGGCAATAATGACCTTCTCTTGGTGGCAAACAAGAAAGATATTTTGCCACATTCCTTGAAAGTTGGTAAACTGAGCGCTTGGCTCAAAGAGCAAGCAAAGCGTGCGGGCCTTCGTCCCCTTGATGTTCTTGTAACCTCAGCTAAAAATCAAGATGATGTTAGAGAGCTCATGGAAAAAATTGAGAAGATGCGCAAGGGTCGTGATGTTTATGTGGTTGGTGTAACAAATGTGGGAAAATCTACATTAATCAACGCCATTATCAAGCTGGTCACAGGTGATGACAATGTGATTACAACCAGCCGTTTCCCAGGAACAACTTTGGATAAGATTGAAATTCCTCTTGATGATGAGAGCTTGTTGATTGATACACCGGGGATTATTCACCGTGGGCAAATGGCACATTATCTCGAAGCGAAAGACCTGAAACTCGTTTCGCCTAAAAAAGAAATCAAACCTAAAACTTACCAACTTAATGCAGGACAAACTCTATTTTTAGGGGGCCTTGCACGTTTTGACTATATACAAGGTGAAAAACAAGGTCTTACCGTTTTTTGTGATAATGAATTAGACATTCATCGTACAAAATTGGCAGGTGCTACTGAATTTTATGAAAAACATGCGGGGGGGTTACTTCAACCGCCACGTGCGAAAAATCTTTCAGACTTCCCCAAGCTCATCCGTAAAGAATTTTCTGTCAAAGAAAAATCAGATATTGTTTTCTCTGGTCTAGGATGGATTCGAGTTGCGGAACGTGGTGTTGTTGCAGCATGGGTACCAGAGGGTGTTGATGTGGTCCTACGTAAGGCATTGGTATAAGAATGATAGATTTAGAAGAAAAACAAGAGCGTGTTTTGTTGGCTGGAGTCGAAACTTTTGAAAACAGTGAAAATTTCGAAAGCTCAATGCTTGAACTTGCAGAATTGACCAAAACTGCAGGTGGGATTGTAGTTGACGCTTTTACGCAAAAGCGTGACAAATACGACACTAAATTTTTGATTGGAACTGGTAAGCTTGAGCAGATGCGTTGGGCGATTGAAGTTGGAGAAATAGACACGGTTATCTTCAATGACCGTTTGACACCTCGGCAAAATATCAATCTTGAAGAAGCTTTGGGGGTCAAAGTGATTGACCGAATGCAGCTGATTTTGGATATCTTTGCATTGCGGGCACGTTCGCATGAAGGGATGCTTCAGGTAGAACAAGCTCAATTGAGCTATTTATTGCCACGTTTGGTCGGCCAAGGTATTATGCTGAGTCGCCAAGGAGGAGGTATTGGTTCTAAAGGTCCTGGTGAAAGTAAACTCGAAACAGATCGTCGTTATATTCGTACACGTATCGAAAATATTGAAAAACAGCTCAAAAAGGTTGAAAAAACACGCGAAACCATTCGGAAAAAACGCAAAGAAAGTTCAATATTTAAAATAGGTCTGATTGGCTATACCAATGCCGGTAAATCAAGCATAATGAACGCTCTGACCGAAAAAACGCAATATGAAAAAGATGAGCTTTTCGCAACGTTGGATGCAACAACGAAACTGGTGAAAATAAAAGAGGATTTTACAGTCAGTCTTACAGATACCGTTGGTTTTATTCAAGATTTGCCGACGGAACTGATTAAAGCATTCAAGTCTACCTTGGAAGAGTCGACATATGTTGATTTATTGATTCATGTCATTGATGCCAGCAATCCCCATCATGAAGTCCATGAAAGAACAGTCCAAAAATTAATGGAAGAAATGGATATCCAAGGGATTCCTGTGTTAAATGTCTATAATAAGATGGATATGGCTAAGGATTTTGTGCCAACTTTGGCACCAGCTGTACAGCTTTCGATCAAGTCAGACGAAGGCGTCCAATGGTTACGCACAGCAATCTTAGAAAAATTGCATGAGCTCTTTGTCGCTTTTGAGTTGGACTTGCCTTATACAATGGCTTATAAACTACCTGAACTGAAAAAACTAGCCATGGTCAACGATGTTGTCGAGGGTGAAACAGCCTATAAAGTGAAGGGACTTATTGCACCTAACATGATGTGGAAGCTGGATAATTATTAGAAAAGAGAAATAAAATGGAATTAACTGGAAAACAAAAGCGTTACTTGCGAAGCCTCGCAGTAAATATTCGCCCCGTAGTTCAAATCGGAAAATCTGGATTATCGAACGAAATCCTCACAAGTATTCGCCACGCTGCAGATGCGCGTGAATTAATTAAAGTCAACATCTTGCAAAATTCGGATGAAACAGCGGAAGATGTTGCGGAGATGATTGATGAAATGGGCCTCAATGTTGTCCAAATCATTGGGCGTAACATTGTTGTTTTTAAAGTTAGTGATCGTAAAGAAAATCGTAAAATTTCGGAAGATGTAAAAAAGGTATAAGTTATGTCGCTTGAACTTCTAACCCCTTTTACCAAGGTGGAACTGCAAGAGGAACCCCCTCGTGTTCGCCGTGCCATCGGCCTTTTTTGGGGAAACTTCAATCCAGTGCATATCGCACATTTAACAATTGCTGATCAAGTACGCCAACAGCTTAATTTGGAGCAGGTCATTTTTTTGCCAGAGCATAATACAGAGGGGCATATTACTCGAATGCTTGAGCTTGCACTAGAGGGAAAAGAAGGGCTCAGACTTAACCAGTGTCGTTGCCAGTCAAAAGAAGGAATCTATGAAACGGTAAAGGAACTGAAGGAAGAGTATCCAGAGATAGACTTTTACTTTATTATCGGTGGTGACTTGATTGGTAGTTTATCCAGATGGAAAAACATTGAAAAGCTCTTGGAATTAGTACAACTTGTTGGTGTACGTCGTCCGCGCTTCCGTGTGGGAACGAGTTATCCCATTTTGTGGGTAGACGTGCCTGGTATGGACATATCTGGAAATATGGTACGAGAGCAGTTGAGCCGTGGAATTGTTCCCAACTTCTTGTTGTCACCAAAAGTTTTAGACTATATCAAGAAAGAAGGTCTCTATGTTTGAGTTTTATCCTGAAGTAAATCTGTCACGCGAGTCCTTACTTAAAAGGATAAAAGGGCAAATGTCTGAAAAACGTTTCAAACATATTTTGGGTGTAGAAAAAGCCGCGATTGCTCTTGCGGAAAAGTATGGTGTAAGTGTTCATAAAGCGAGTCTCGCTGCTCTTTTGCATGATTACGCGAAAGAGACAGAGGACCAAGTTTTTTTGGAATTGATTGACAAGTATAATTTAGATACGGATTTAAAAAATTGGGGCAACAATATCTGGCACGGTAGAGTGGGGATTTATAAAATACAAGAAGACTTGGAACTGAAAGATCCAGAAATCTTGCATGCCATAGAGGTTCATACTGTGGGAAGTCCCAATATGTCAAGCTTAGCTAAAGTGCTTTATGTTGCGGATTATATTGAAGAAGGCCGCGATTTCCCAGGTGTTATTGAAGCGCGAGCTATCGCAGATTGTTCTCTTAATATGGCAGTTGCCTTTGAGACGATGCGGCTTATCGATTATCTGGCAGAGCTTCGTGTTAAGATTTATCCTCAAAGTATCGAAACATATAACGCATTTATCAAATATCTTAAAGAATAATAAAATAGAAAATAGGAATAAAATGAATTCAAAACAATTACTCGAAACAGTTGTAAAAGCAGCCGATGATAAAAAAGCATTGGATATTGTAGCTCTTGATGTGGCTGCCGTATCAGGCGTTGCAGATTACTTCGTTGTCCTTGAAGCGATGAATACGCGCCAGATTGATGCGATTGTCGATAATGTCGCTGAAGAAGCGGACAAACTTGGTGTGCAAGCGGCAGGACATATTGAAGGTGATGCCCGTACAGGATGGGTTTTGGTTGACTTAGGTGACGTGATTGTCAATGTTTTTGACCATGACTCACGCTTGCGTTTTAACTTGGAAAAACTTTGGTCAGATGCACCACTTGTTGATATTAATGAATGGATTTCTGAATAAATGACAGCTTCTTATGAGGAATTTGCCCGGGTCTATGACTCTGTAATGGATGAAGAACTTTATGACCTATGGTTTGATTTTAGTCAAAGACATTTCCCAGCAAAAACCCAAAATATCATGGAACTGGCATGTGGTACAGGTATCCTGTCGATAAGATTTAGTCAAGCGGGTTACGAGGTAACTGGTGTTGATTTATCAGAGGAAATGCTGACTATTGCGGATAAACGCGCGCGTCAGCTGGGTGAACATATCATCTTTGTTACAGGAGACATGCGTGAATTGTCTGGGGAGGCAAAATTTGATGTGGTGACTTGCTATTCAGACTCGCTCTGCTACATGACAAATATCTCCGAAGTTCAACGTGTCTTTGATGGCGTTTATGAGTCTTTAAATGAAGAAGGTGTGTTTATCTTTGATGTCCATTCAACCTACCAGGTAGGTTCTGTTTTTCCGGGTTATTCTTATCACGAAAACGATGAAGATTTTGCTTTTCTTTGGGATTCTTTTGAGGGGGATTATCCCCATTCAGTCGTTCATGAATTGACTTTCTTTGTTAAAGATTCAGAGGGAAGATTTGTTCGTAAAGACGAAGTGCACCAAGAGAGAACTTATCCAATAAAGGAGTACTTGAAAGGATTGCAGCAATTTTCTAAAGTGGAAGTATATGCAGATTTTCAAGATGAAAAACCAGATGAAGAAAGTTTACGTTGGTTCTTTGTATGCAAAAAATAATAGGAATAGTTGCTGAGTTTAACCCTTTTCACAATGGGCATAAATATTTATTAGATCAGGCAGGTGATGGTATAAAAATCGTTGCCATGTCTGGAAATTTTATGCAGAGGGGCGAACCAGCTCTTTTTGATAAATGGACAAGAGCAGAAATGGCTCTAAAAAATGGTGCAGATATCGTGGTTGAGCTTCCTGTCATGGGAGCTGTTCAGGCTGCGGATTTTTTTGCACAGGCAGCAGTAGATATTCTGGATAAAATGGAGATTGATGAACTTGTTTTCGGCTCTGAGTCTGCCCTTGATTATCAGAAAATCGTGACTCTTTACAAAGAGAAGTCAACAGAGATGGAGAACTTCATTAAAAATTTACCTGATACGCTGAGTTATCCTGAAAAAACTCAGATGATGTGGCAGAAGTTTTCAGGTTTACAGTTTGATGGGAATACACCTAACCATGTCCTTGCCCTCGCTTATGCCAAGGCCAGTGCGGGTAAAAATATACAGCTCCACGCCGTTCGCCGCAGTAATGATTTTCACTCTAAAAATTTATCAGGTCAAATTGCTTCAGCAACAGCTATTCGAGCTAATATCGACCAGCAGAATATTTTTAATTTTGTTCCTGAGAATCTAAAACAGCTCTATCAGCAACCAAGGGTTACTTGGGATGATTATTTCACTCTGCTCAAATATAAGGTGATTTTCCAAGATTTAAGTGGCATTTTCCAAATGAACACAGAACTAGAAAACCGCATAAAAACTACCATCAAAAAAGCAAGGACTTTTGATGAATTGGTAGAAGCAGTGCATACGAAGCGATATACTAGAGCGCGTGTGAGAAGACTTTTAACCTATGTTTTATTGGATATTCCGCGTGATTTTCAGTTTCCTCAAAATATTCATGTGCTGGGGTTTACAACACAAGGACAAAAGCACTTAACTAAAGTTAAAGATAAGCTTGTAACGCGTATCGGCAAAGAAGCGTGGGATTCACTTACGCAAAAATCAGATGACATTTATCAATTAGGACATCGTGAGTTTAAAGAACAGAACCACGGGCGCAAACCATTGATTTTGTGATATAATATTTAAGAATAAATTGAGAATAGGAGGTGTCCCATGGGACGCAAATGGGCCAATATTGCCGCGAAAAAATCAGCTAAAGACGGAGCTACGTCAAAAGTTTATGCAAAATTTGGTGTTGAAATATATGTAGCCGCAAAGCAAGGAGAGCCAGATCCAGAATCAAATACAGCGCTCAAATTTGTTATTGAACGTGCTAAGCAAGCACAGGTTCCAAAGCATGTTATCGACAAAGCGATTGACAAAGCTAAAGGGGGATCAGAAGAGGCTTTCGTTTCAGGGCGTTATGAAGGGTTCGGTCCGAATGGCTCAATGATTATCTGTGAAACATTGACTTCAAATGTGAACCGTACAATTTCTAATATACGGACGATTTTCCATAAAAATGGTGGAAACATTGGAGCAGAAGGTTCAGTGAGTTATATGTTCGACAATACAGGTGTGATTGTTTTTGCTGGAGAAGATGCAGATGAATTTTTTGAATATTTGATGGAAAAAGATATTGATGTTCGTGATGTTTCTGCTGAAGAAGGTCAAATTATTGTTTATACGGAGCCGACAGATTTACATAAAGCAATCGCCGCCCTTAAAGAAAAAGGTATTACAGAATTTACAACAACTGAACTCGAAATGATTGCACAGAGTGAAGTTGAACTTTCAGGTGAGGATTTGGAAATCTTTGAAGGTCTAGTAGAGGCTTTGGAAGATGACGATGATGTACAGAAAGTTTACCACAATGTGGAAAATGTGTAACTGTGCTTATATATCAATGTTTATAGACATTGTTTCTGCGTGTTCTTTCCTAGAAGGGGCAGAAAGTTATTAAACTCAAGTGCTATATTTAATACAGCACTTGAGTTTTGGTAAAATAAGAGTATGAAAAAAAGAGCTTGTTAGTAGCAAGATCTATGTAGCCGTATTAAGAACGCTAAGCTAGTATTATAATTATTATAGGAATAACTGTTATTACTCTGCTAAAGTGAGACAGTTATTTTTTTATCGTTGATTTATAACGTCAGCGTTGCCAATGCAAGAGCAAACATTAAAGCTCAAATCTAGACAAATTCTTTCGTCTTTCTGTTTTTGTCAGGTATGCTCACTCAGGTATGCTCACGAAGTACTCATAAGCATCACCTTAAGTCGGGCTAGCGTCCTTTAACTTCGACAAAAATTATGATAGTATGACTTATTAAAATATACGGTAGGATAAAAAATTAGTTTTGAGGTCTGGTAACAGACCTCAATCCGAACGAAGGAAAAAATTTTCAGGAAATCTCCCACTAAATAGTTGACAAGTTTT
>NZ_DKXK01000041.1:0-4804 GCF_002492185.1 Lactococcus sp. UBA7128 | reverse complement strand
TAGGTTTTTCTACTTGTCTATTTTTATTGGGGCTTGACATTAGCCCAGTTTTTCTTTTAATTCTCTTGCAATTTCCTCTAAGCGATTGTTTTTATTGACCTGTGGGATTTTGTAGCCAATATAATAAGGAGAAGTAATAAAGCGAGGGACGATTTTACAAATATAGCGTTGACTGTCTGGCATTTTGTAGAAGAAAAGATTATAAGAATCACAGCGCCCGTTCATATAGTCATTTAATAAGTATTGTGTAATAATCTGAACCTTGTCTGCCAAATGATCGATATGCTCAAGCTGAGAAATGATGACATTGAACTCCACAAAGCCCATAATCGGACGTGTAGAAAGCGTGATATCTACACTATTTTCCTTCAGTGTTACACCTTCAAAATTTTCAGGAGAGATGTGTTCATAACCATCGGCCTCTTCCAAACCAACAATCTGCATGTGCGGATGGCGTAAAGTCCCACCAGAGTGTGGACCGAAGTTTTTAAACATGAGTACGGATTTATATTGGGGATTATCCAATAGTTTCTGCCAGCATTCAAAGGCAAAGCGAAAGACCTCTCTGTTTTCTTGGACAGAGTAGGTAGAGACATCACCGAGGTGTTTATCTGACTCGATAATCACAGTCATCAAAGAATTTTCGACAGTCGGAAATTTGTTTTTGAGCCAAATTTTGTGCTCTTGATGATCCAAAATATCTTTGAGATTAGGTGTATCACAAAAAGGACAAACTCGCTTTGTTTCAGCAAGGTTTGCGTATTTATTTTTATTGATTTCCATGTTGAAAATCAAAGGATTATCTGTATGTTCAATCATATCTCTATTATAGCATTTCGCAGTCTATTTATTTCTGGAAAAAATTGGTATAATAAGTCGTTACCTATTATTTACTTCAGCCTTCAACTGAATGTAAGCTTTTTTGTTTTTCTAAAGAAAAATAGGAAATCTAATAAAAATAGAAAGAGATGGTGAACAAATAATGGATAATTCAAAAACAAGAGTCGTTGTCGGTATGTCCGGTGGCGTCGATAGTTCTGTTACAGCATTATTGCTAAAAGAACAAGGTTACGATGTCATTGGTGTCTTCATGAAAAACTGGGACGATACTGACGAAAATGGTGTATGTACAGCTACAGAGGACTATAAAGATGTAGCAGCAGTAGCCGATCAGATCGGTATTCCCTACTATTCTGTCAACTTTGAAAAAGAATATTGGGACCGTGTGTTCGAATATTTCTTGGCGGAATATCGTGCAGGTCGTACACCTAACCCAGATGTCATGTGTAATAAAGAAATTAAGTTTAAGGCTTTCCTTGATTACGCAATGGAACTTGGGGCTGACTATGTAGCTACAGGCCACTATGCCCGTGTAACAACAGACGAAGATGGCACCGTTCATATGCTTCGTGGCGTAGATAATAATAAAGATCAAACCTATTTCCTAAGCCAATTGTCACAAGAACAATTGAAGAGAACAATGTTTCCACTCGGTCATTTGGAAAAACCGGAAGTACGTGCTATTGCCGAACGTGCTGGACTAGCAACAGCCAAGAAAAAAGATTCGACTGGAATCTGTTTCATCGGTGAAAAGAATTTTAAAGAATTTTTGACAAACTACCTTCCTGCAACTTCAGGTAAAATGATGACACTAGATGGTGTAGAAATGGGGACACACGCAGGACTCATGTACTATACCATCGGTCAACGCGGAGGTTTAGGTATTGGCGGACAGCAGGGTCAAATGACAAGTGAACCATGGTTTGTTGTGGGTAAGGACTTGAGCAGTAATACACTTTATGTTGGGCAAGGTTTCCACCATGAACATCTGTATTCAGATAGTTTAACTGCAAGCGAACTGAGCTTTACTCGCACAATGCCTGAAGAATTTGACATGCACTGCACAGCTAAATTCCGCTATCGTCAAGAAGACACAGACGTAACAATCGCTGTTAAAAGAGATAAGGTTACAGTCAAGTTTGCGGAGCCTGTACGTGCCATTACTCCAGGACAAGCCGTTGTTTTCTATGATGGAGACGAGTGCATTGGCGGGGCCTTGATTGACTTTGCTTATAAAAATGGCCAGATTATGCAATATCAGTAAACAAGGTGTGAGTTGATTTGGCTTCTTACGCGAGGACAGAGGTGGGCTTGAGAGACATAATCGCTAAGGGACAAAAATTGACCATTCGGCATTTCAACAATGTTAATAACAGAGCAAGTGAAAGGAAAAATTCCACACTTAAAAATTGCGTAGCTTTTAGGAAAAATACTGCTAGAGCAGGTCTAAAATGTATTTGAAAATATTTCAAGCTATTCTTTGTAAAAAAGAAGAAAAAATGCATAAAAAAGCTTTCATTTCTCTCATAGTTGTGATATACTAAGTCATAAGACTGTAGACAGTCAAATTGTTGGAGGAATTTTTTTACAAATGAATGAATTTGAAACATTGTTAAACAGCGTTGAGGACGTTAAAGTACGTGATGTCGTAAAGGGTGAAATCCTTACTATCGAAAATGGGCAAGCAACAGTTGCTATCGTTGGTACAGGTGTTGAAGGTGTCCTTACCCTTCGCGAAATCACAAACGACCGTGATGCTGATATCAATACATTCGTAAAACCTGGTGATATTCTTGATTTGCTCGTTATCAAACAAATTGTTGGTAAAGACGCTGAAGGTGCTAATGTATACCTTCTTTCATTAAAACGTCTTGAAGCGCGTAAAGCTTGGACTGAACTTGAAGGCAAAGAGGGTGAAGTCGTTACTGTTAAGGTTACTAAAGATGTTAAAGGTGGACTTTCAGTAGATTATAACGGTGTGCGCGGATTTATTCCAGCGTCTATGATTGACACATATTTCGTTAAAGATACGAAGAAATTTGTTGGTCAAGAAATTGAAGCTAAAATTATCGAGATTAATGCTGCAGAAAACCGCTTCATCCTTAGCCGCCGTGCTGTAGTTGAAGCTGAAAATATCGAAATGCGCAAAGAAGCTTTTGCTCAATTGAACGAAGGCGATATCGTTGAAGGTACTGTTTCACGTGTTACTAACTTTGGTGCATTCGTTGATCTTGGCGGTATTGACGGACTTGTTCATGTTTCAGAACTTAGCCACAACCGTGTCAAACGTCCAGCAGACGTTGTAAAACCTGGTGACAAAGTTGAAGTTAAAATCTTGAAACTTGATGAAGAAGCTGGTCGTCTTTCACTTTCTCTTAAAGCTACACAAGCTGGCCCATGGGAACAAGTTGAAGAAAAAGCACCAGTTGGCTCAACTGTTGAAGGAACTGTTAAACGTCTCACTGATTTTGGTGCATTCGTTGAACTTTTCCCAGGCGTTGAAGGACTTGTTCACGTTTCGCAAATTTCTTGGGACCGTGTTGAAAATCCAAAAGATGTGCTTAAAGTTGGTCAAGTTGTGAACGTAAAAGTTCTTGATGTGAAACCTGAAGAAGAACGTATTTCACTCTCAATCAAGGCTTTGGAAGAAGCGCCTGCTCGCCCAGCTCGTAACAACGAAGACGGTGAAAAACGTGAACGCAAACCACGCGCACCACGTAAGGCAGCAAAACCAAGCTACGATCTTCCAGAAACTCAAGAAGGTTTCTCACTCGCGGACTTCCTCGGCGAAGACTTCGATATCAACGATTTGTAAGAAAATCTCCAGAAAAGTCACCTTGGTGGCTTTTTTTGATTTCTTCTTTACTAAAGATAATTGCTTCCTTTAATCTATTTTTTCGAAAGACTTCTGAACTTAATTATTCAGGAGTTTTTCTGTTTTATTGAGATTCAGTTATGTTAATTGCAAAAAAATAAATTATTTCATGAATAATACATATTGTTTCGTTAATTTAATATTTTCTTACATAATTAGAGCATTGTGAATAGTAAAACTATGTTAAGCTAAAAGAACAACTATTAGAAAAGAGGAAACCTATGATGAAGAAGAAAAGACAGTTGTCTATCGGGCTGATGAGCCTTGCTTTATTAATGTCCGGAGGAGCGGGTCAAGTCCAAGCTGAATCCTTGGAGGACTTGAAAGCAAGAATGGCAGAACATGTCAAAAAATTAGAGAGGAGTAGCCGCTCAGCAGATTCACAAGAAACAAGAAAAATGGAAAAAGAACTGGAAGAAATGTACTTGAAGATGGTCAATCAAGAAATGAAGGAAAATAAAATCATGGAAAAAATCGATAACTTACCAGTGGTTCCCGACAAAACAGACCGGACACGTGCACGATATGGCAACTGGACCTGGCGTGATGGTGTGATTGCCATTACAAATAGAGGTATTTCTGGAAGTTGGCATGCGGGAATAGTAGCACCACAAAGATTGAGGGTTACAGCGGAAGCTTCACCAAATACAAATGGGGTTAGATTTCAATCTAACTTTGAAGGGCGTGGAAAAGTAGGCAACCATAATGTCTGGCAAACAGGGGTAAAGTCAACAAGCATCTCACAAGATTGGTGGGCAGGTCATTGGGCGGGAAGACAGGTAGGCAAGCCCTATAACTATAACTTCTACCGCACCAATAACAGAAACAGCTTTTACTGCTCGCAGCTGGTTTGGGCAGCCTATATGGATGTTGCTAAGGTTAATCTCAATACCTCAGCTTACGATATCCCAGGGGCGCGAACTATTCATCCGTCGGAGTTGCTGTATAACAATAAAGTCCAGTTGATTTATCGTGCCAAATAAGGATGTCTATCGAACAATGAAAAAAATAATATTACCAGTCCTAGCTGCTGTTTTTCTCTCACTTGGTGCCGTTTTTTTAGTCTCTTGAATAGTCAAGTTAAGTGCA
>NZ_DKXK01000075.1:0-6640 GCF_002492185.1 Lactococcus sp. UBA7128 | reverse complement strand
CTTTTCCTCCGTGGTTTACTATAGCTCGCTTTTGACTTTTCAGCACGGAAAGGTGCTGCCAAAGGTTGGGCAAGTTTACGCATTTTCACTACCGCTTCAGTACGTGCCGTATGTGGGAACATATCGACAGATTGAATATATTCGATGCTGTAAAATTGCGAAAGAATTATCAAGTCTTTTGCTAATGTCGAAACATTACAAGACACATAAACGAGTTTTTCTGGTGTATATGTGGTGATTGTTTCCAACAAAGCATCATCCAATCCTGTTCGCGGTGGGTCAACGATAAGCGCTGTGGCTCTATGGCCTGACTTATACCAGTTAGGAATGATCCGCTCCGCTTTACCTACTTCATAGTGACAGTTTTTAAAGCCAAGACGTTTTGCATTGGCTTTAGCATCTGCGATAGATTCTGGCGTAATATCCATTCCGTGGACCGACTTAACTTTCTTAGCCACACCAAAACCGATGGTGCCGACACCGCAGTAGGCATCGATAACACGGTCGTCTTTTTTCGGATTCAACGCGCGTACGGCTTCACCATAGAGCACATTAGCTTGTTCTGAATTGAGTTGATAAAAAGCACGTGGTGACAACTCAAAGTCATAATCCAAAACGCCTTCGGTAATCGTTTCTTTTTCTGCAAAAAGCATCTGTGTACGGTCACCATAAATTTCGCTGGTTTTCTTTGGATGGAAGTTGGCTGATACAGAAACAATCTCCTGAAACTCTTCCGTCAAGTCAGATAAAATATTATCCATCTTCACCAAGTCTTTGCGTTGACGTTTTGAGAGCTCTTCACGTGGTGCAGGCCAAACTTGTCCATCTAAGCTGATACGTGCGGATGTCACGAAAATAATTTGAACTTCACCTGTTTTTTGGCTGCGTCGCGCAACGATTGTGCGGATACCCATGACTTTACGTTCATCATAAACAGGCAAATTGTATTTTTCAATCAAACGGCAGATACGATTAGCGATATTTTGGATGACTTCGTCTTGAACCAAGCAATTTTCTAAATTCACTAAGTGATGCGTACCTTCTTTGTATAAACCAGCAATGACATCGCCATTGTTTAGACGACGCACTTGAAATTGCAATTTGTTACGGTAACGCAAAGGATTTTCCATACCAAGTGTGGGTAGAAGTTCGTACTTTTTCCAGCCTGTTGGGCGGTATTTTTCGAGAGCTTGACGGAGCAAATCACGCTTAAACTCTAATTGTTGCGGATAAGCAAGATGCATGATGTGTGAGCCGCTCAGCTCATGGTAAACACGATCTTCAGGTTTAACACGGTATTTTGACTTTTTATTTATCTTGACAACTTTTGCGCGTGAAAAATTACGGGCATTCTCTGTAATTTCTGCCAGAATTTCTTCTGTAGGCAGTGCATAAGGCACAAATACCAAGCGCCCATGGTAAGAGGCAACTCCTTCGCCATTGATACCCATACGCTCAATATTGAGTGGGATTTTTTGTCCAATTTTCAGATTAATCATATCCCAATTTTAACATAATTTTCCTGTGATGAGCCCCAGAAAATTATGCTATTCCCACCACATACACAGAAAAAAGTCCAACCCACAGTTGGAATTTTATGTTATTCATGCAATTCTATCGGCAGATCGTCTGGATCGTAGAAGAAAACCATCTTTTTATCTGTGATTTCATCCACACGTAGTTCTCCCACTTTCACGCCTTGGTAAGACAAATATGCTATATCTTCTTCAATATTATTTGTCTTTATCGCCAGATGACGCAAGCCCTTTGCTTCTGGATAAGACACACGTTCTGGTGCCTCAGCCTTGATAAATAGCTCTATTTCCGTTTCGTCATTCATCTTTAAATCAATTTTTATATCTCCTTTATCAGGACGATGATTTTCTCTAATCACAGAAAAACCCATAATATCGACATAAAACTTCCGAGATTTTTCATAATCGCTGCCAATAATAGCAACATGATGTACCGTGTCAAAATTCGGTTTATACATTGTATCTCCTTGACTTGTTTGCATATTCAACTAATCCTTAATCAGGATGCAGACATCGTTTCCTTGCTCATTTAAAGTTTTGACATGGTCTTCTCCCCAAGAGCAAAGACTGTCTAAAATATTATTCAAACTTTCTCCGTAAGGACTAATTGAATACTCCACTTTAGGAGGGACTTGATTATAAACTTTCCGAACAATAATATTATCTGCTTCCAGCTCGCGGAGCTGCTGTGTGAGCATCTTTTGACTAATGCCAGGGATACTGCGCTTAAGTTCACCCGGTCTGCGTGGCTGATGTCTTAGGTTACATAAAATTATAGCCTTCCACTTTCCACCAATGACATCCATCGTAGCTTCTACACCTATGTTATAAGTTTTTTCCAAAAAAATACCTCTTACAATTCCTCGTTTTAATTAAAAACTACTTTTATGTATGTATATAACAAAAAAGTAGGTACTATTCAATAAGTTGTTTTTATTATATACTATTTTTTGTCAAAAGAAAACTTAAGGAGAACAGATAATGAAGCTTAACAATCATATTAATATCCCCGAATTAGGCCTGGGTGTCTTTCAGATTCCCAATGAAGAAACTGCTGAAATCGTCAAAAATGGTATCATCAACGGCTATCGCCTCATTGATACTGCACAAATTTATGGAAATGAAGAAGGAACAGGACAAGGGATTAAAGAAGGGCTGCACGCAACAAACCTACCTCGTGAAGAGCTTTTCATAACTTCAAAACTGTGGGGCAGTAACCTTTCCTATGAAGAAACTCTTCAAAACTTTGAAACAAGTTTAGAAAAATTAGGTTTGGATTACCTTGACCTTTATCTCATCCACTGGCCGGGTACTGACTATGGTTATCAAGAGTCTTGGAAAGCAATGGAAGACTTATATAAAGCCGGACGTGTAAAAGCTATCGGTGTAAGTAACTTTCAGAAACACCATTTGGAGCGACTCTTTACATATGCTCAAACACTACCAGCAGTAAATCAAATTGAGCTACACCCTAAGTTAGCACAAAAATCTTTACGCCATTTTTTAGAAAAGCATAATATCAAAACCCAGGCTTGGTCCCCGCTCATGCAGGGAAAATTACTAGATAATGAAGTTATCCAAAAAATCGCTCGAAAGCACAATAAATCAGCTGCACAAATTATTCTACGTTGGCATTTAGAACAAGGCATCTTGCTCAATGTAAAATCAGTCAAGGTCGAACGGATGCGTGCCAACCGTGATGTCTTTGACTTCTCACTGGATCAAGAAGACATGCTGCTTTTGGATGCACTTGATGAAAATCTGCGTGTGGGACCAGACCCAGAAACATTTAATTTCTAAACCAAGAAGTTATCACGAGACTGAGATGAGACTCTCAAATACAGAAAAAACGCTCAATTTGCCACAAAGTCATGCAGAACTGAGCGTTTTTTACATATGGAAGAAGATTCACTCGCCTCCCAACTCCCTTATCTTCCCTGTACTGTTGACACATCGAATAATGTTTCCCCTTCCTTAAAACTCTGATATAATGATGCTATGATAAAAATCAAGGAAATTAAAAAACTCAAAAAACTTTACAAAATCACCTTTTTTGAACCCCTCGCGTATAAAGATTGGGATGAAGCTCGTGATAATATCTATGTATGTGAGGATACTCTCGTTAAGTTTATGCTCACACGTGAAAAAGTACTTACTGAAATGGAGTTTGAACATCTCTTATCTTTTGATTATTTTGCCCAAGGCAAAGCTTTGGCACTTTATTTCATCTCGTTCAAACCGCGAACCTCATCCGAAGTAAAAAAATATCTTTTAGAGCATCATGTTCAAAGCTCTCAGGTTGAAGCTATTATCGACTATCTTAGGAAAAACAATCTCATTAACGACCAAGCATATATTGAAAGTTATATCCGAGGAAAAATCAGAGCAGCCAATGCAGGCCCATACCAAATCCTGCAAAAATTGCGTATGAAAGGACTGGAATCACAGCTGATTGAGCAGCTTCTTGCGCAAGTCTTTTATGAGGAAAGACAAATCGATGTGGCCGTAAAGCTCGCTGAAAAAATTGTCCGCCAAAAGGCAAACCGACTCACACTTCAACAACTCAAGCAAAAAGTGACACAATCCCTTACAACTAAAGGCTTTTCATATAATATCAGCGCCATCGCTTTGGAGACTTTGGAGCTTGAAGCAGATGAAGAAAATGAGCTAGAATTGCTCTATGATGAACTTGAAAAAACGGCACGCAAATACAGTAGAAGATACGAAGGTTATGAACTTAAGCAACGCATTACACAAGCTTTAGCACGCAAAGGCTTTGACTTTGGTTCTATCTCAAGCGCTATTCGTGATTATGATTTTGAAGAGGAATAAGGGGAGCGGGTTGCTCAAACGGTCTCCCTCCTTCCCATAGAAGCATTAACAATGCCGACCTCAAATGACATAAGCGACACCAACCGACAAACCTTGCCACTCATTAACCTCCAGACCCAAGAATCAGTCACTGCTGCTATATATTTAGTATAGCTCCTCTTTACTTTTTCTTTTACTTCACACATTACGGCTAGATAGCGTTTCGTGACTATTTTTAGAGTAAGTCATCTCAATTTAACCACTTTTTAGCCCCTCTCCTATCGCTTCCAATAAGGTGTATGATATAATAAGGCTAGGACTGGAAAGCATATGACACACTCTTTAATCACACGTATCAACTCTTATTACGACAATCTTAGCAAGTCTGACCAAGCAATTTCAAATTACTTGATCAAGAACATGGATAGTGCTGCACACTTGTCTATCCAAGACTTTGCCAAAAATGTTCAGGTATCTACAGCAACCATTTCACGCTTTGCAAAAAAGATTGGCTTTGATTCTTTTCAAGATTTAAAGCTAGCTATCCACAGCACCGAAAAATTCAAATCAGATAATTTCTTCAGCGAGCTGTCGCCTAGGGATAGCTATAAAGATATCCTGACAAAAAACTTTACAAGCAACACTTTGTCATTAAATGCGACACTGCAGCTCATAGATAGCAACACGCTAGATGAGATAATGAATGTTCTCCTTTCTGCAAAGACGTGTGGTTTTTTTGGCGTGGGAGGTTCCAATGCCGTGGCTTTGATTGCTTATCATAAGTTTTTACGTATGCCTCTACAAACTGTCTATCACCAAGACTTCCACTACCAGCAAATGTTGGCTTCCAAGTTAACGAAAAATGACTGTGCCTTTGTTATTTCACATACTGGAAAAAACAAGGACACACTCAAGATTGTTGATATATTGAAAAATAATCAAGTTCCTGTAATTGCAATAACATCATTTGCTCACTCAGCATTGGTGAAAAAAAGTGACTTATCCCTCATTTCAATAGCTGAGGAGATTTCTTTCCGACCAGAAGCTGTTGCTTCAACTGTTTCCCAAATCAGTCTTCTTGATGCTATCTTTTTGATGTATGGCATGAGGAGCCAAGACACAATTGAGCACTCTTTGGAAAACATTCGGGAAGTTATTAGTCAAACCCGCTTAAATTAATTTATCAAGTTAATGTTCTAGGAGGACCAAAATGGCATTTACTGAAACAAAAGGACGCTATGCAAGCTATGGTACTGTATCAAGTATCCCTGGCGAAATCATTGACAGTTTTTGGTTCATCATTGACAATCAGCTCAAAGGTGTTATTGCCCTTGAGCCTCTTATCAATTTTGAATTGTTGAACCAAAACGGTTTACTTTCTGTAAAATTTTCGCAGCCAAAGAACCCTTTGACGATTACTGTTGATTTCCGCTATCCTTTCAATCCCTCTTGGCCGCGCCATTTTCACGCTGTCGACAATAATGGCAAAGAAACCATTATTTCTTCAGGAGAGCGCCAATGAGCACCGAATATGAAAATACAAACGAAAAACATTCAAGAGCTAGCACTGCTTCTTGAATGTTTTTATTTTATTGACGAATGATTAGAGCTGGACGCACACCACCAACAGCAGAAACATTGTTTGCAGCACGGTTGGATAGCATTCCGGACATCTCTACTCTATTTACATCCCACGCACTTTCTCCCAGAACTGCAGGAGTACGTGTCCACCACCACATAAAATTAGGGGCTTCACGCGAAGTCCGGCTAGGGAAGGCTCTACCTGGCCCTGATAAGCGAGCGACGTCTGCTAAAGAGAGGGCAAAAGCACGTCTTGTCCCACTGGCATCGACCTGGGTAACATCTGCCGCAACTTCAGGGAAGTCATCTATATTATCAGGTAGCCAGCGCCATGCTTCTGACCAAGTGATGGAGGCATTTTCAACATTTCCTGTCACAAAATTTTCTCTCACTGGCTGAACCATAGCTCGAACCTCTGAGGCAAGCTCTCCCGTGTACCAGCTGTCCAAATAAGCATTCTGAGCATTGAATGAAAGAGCTGGGGTAACATGATTACGGATAATCATATGGTTACGGTTCCCCATATTCTCCAAATAACGATACTGCTCATTAGCCATAGTGAATATCGTCCCCGGTGCCATAATACTAAAGTTGATTTGGTCGGGTTGGACATTGTCATCTGGTCCCGGGTTCCCCAGTTGTTATCAATGGAACCAGTCTGTACAGCTGTCAAGAAGTCAGACAAGTCATCATGGTGCGTAAAGCTTCCATCT
>NZ_DKXK01000016.1:29644-30755 GCF_002492185.1 Lactococcus sp. UBA7128 | reverse complement strand
CTGAATTATCATGACAATTTCCTTCGCAATTTCCGGTGGAGCTATTAACAATGCTTCAAAAAATACATGGCTGTATTCAGGAAATTCCTTGTAAAAACGGTACTTTTTTCCATGTAATCTGCTAGACTTGGAACTTCACCCGTTTCTCCCCCGATTTTAAACAGAGTCTCTCAGGCTCATCTTCATATTATAATTTCATATAAGAAAACACCTCATCGCTAGACAAGTGCTAACTTTGAGGTGTTTTATAGCTCAGGAAAGAGGACTTGAATATCATGCGATTCAAAGAAATCTTGAAATTCTTGAGCTTGAACTTCTAAACGATCAGTGACGATGGTGTTAATTTCCTTAAGATCAGCATAAGTCATTAAAGCCATATGCCCAAATTTAGTATGATCGGCCAATAAAATAATCTGCTGCGATGCTTTGCAAATATCTGACTTCATAATCTGTTCTTGAGCATCAGAATTAGTTAGTCCAGCCGTTAAAGATATCCCAGTGGCTGCCATGAAAGCCTTATTAATATTGATTCTTGGTAAATTTAAACCTGATGTCGCATCTACAAATGAGCGGGTTGAATGTTTAAACTTAGATCCTACAACTAAGAGCTTGACTTTAGGTCTGTTTGCTGCTGCATTGATAACATCCAGATTATTCGTCAAGATTGTAACTTCAAGATCTTGCGGTAAATAAGGCAGCATTTGTACTGTTGTAGTCCCTGAATCAATGTAGATGATATCTCCTGGTTCAACCAAGGCTGCTGCTGTTTTGCCAATTTTAACTTTAGCCAGCTGTTCGGTGAACTCACGTTGTTCAAAATGGACAAGTTCCTGAGTTTTTCTGACTGCTTTGACACCACCATATACTTTTTCAACCTTGCCGTGTGCGACTAATTCATTAATATCACGCCGCAAAGTATTAAGGGAAACGTTGAAGTGATCTTGCAGCTGTTTGAAAGAAACATTTCCCTTTTCTAAGACTAATTGTTCAATTTGATTTAACCGTTCTACTTTCATATTTATAACAAGCCTATCTAAGCTCTATACTCCCCCTATCATCTATCTCTTTTTCTCATTATAACATAAAAAGGTGAAATTAATAAGATATTTTA
>NZ_DKXK01000016.1:0-29376 GCF_002492185.1 Lactococcus sp. UBA7128 | reverse complement strand
TAATAGAAAAACGCCAAAAGTTAATCAAAAAATATTCAATATATAACCAAAAAGTCTTGACAAAGTATTTTCCATAAGGTAAAATGATGTCAGAAAAAAGAAAGGGTTTACAATTTTAAAATAGTTAAACCATAGTCGGAGGGAAAATGGCAAGAGTAAAAAATTTTGTTGGTGGGCGATGGTTGGAGTCAACTGCGACGTTCCATGAGCCTGTTTATAACCCAGCTACAGAGGAAATCTTAGCTGAAGTCCCACATTCAACCCAATCAGAATTAGAGGCAGCGGTAGACATAGCTGAGGAATCTTTTAAATCATGGGCACAAGTAGATGTCTTAAAAAGGGCAAGAATTATGTTTACATTCCATGAACTGCTTATCCGTGATAAAAAAATCTTAGCTGAACTGATTACCAAGGAAAACGGTAAAGCGCTAGCAGAAGCTTTAGGTGAGGTTCAGCGTGGAATCGAGAGTGTTGAATTTGCAGCTGCAGCACCATCGCTGATGATGGGAGAGACCTTGAGTGCTGTTGCCACAGACGTTGAAGCTATTAATTATAAGTATCCGATTGGAGTAGTGGGAGGGATAGCCCCCTTCAACTTTCCCATGATGGTTCCTTGCTGGATGTTTCCACTAGCTATCGTGCTGGGCAACACCTTTGTTCTCAAACCTTCTGAAAAAACACCCCTTTTGGCTGCACATTTAGCAACTCTTCTCCAAGAAGCAGGCTTGCCTGATGGTGTCTTCAATATCGTGAATGGTGCACACGATGTAGTCAATGGACTCTTGGAGCACAGAGCTGTCAAAGCTATTTCCTTTGTGGGATCGCAAAAGGTTGGTGAATATGTCTATAAAACAGGAACAGCGAATCTTAAACGGGTCCAAGCTCTGACAGGAGCAAAAAATCACACCTTGATTTTGAAAGATGCCAATATAGAAAATGCTATAAAAAATGTGATTACAGCAGCTTTTGGATCAGCAGGCGAGCGCTGTATGGCAGCTGCTGTGATTGGTGTTGAAGAAGAAATTTATGATGAATTTATAGACAAGCTAGTCAGAGCTGCACAAAATATTAAAATCGGAAACGGTATGGATAAAGATACTTTCCTCGGTCCACTTATTCGTAAGGAAAGTCGGATGCGAACTGTCAACTACATTAACAAAGGGGTAGAAGAAGGAGCGGTACTTAGACTGGATGGCCGTGAACAGCACTTTGATAAAGGGTACTTTATAGCTCCAACAATTTTTGAAAATGTGACTCAAGATATGATGATCTGGAAAGATGAAATCTTTGCACCAGTTCTATCTGTAAACAAGATTAAAGGACTCAGAGAGGGAATTGAACTGGCCAACTCTCACACTCTGGCTAATGGTGCATGTCTTTATACCAACAACGCAAGTGCTATTCGTTACTTCCGTGAAAATATTGATGCAGGAATGCTTGGTATTAATCTTGGCGTTCCTGCTCCTGTCTCATTCTTTGCTTTTTCTGGTTGGAAGGATAGTTTTTACGGTGACTTACACGCTAACGGCAAGGATGCGATAGAGTTCTATACCCATCGTAAGGTTGTCACCGCTCGTTTCCCAAAAGAGGATATCTCGCATGGTTAATTTAAAAAACAAAAAAATTGGCTTTCAAATCAACGATAAAGTTGAGCTCCTTCATTATATTTCTAGAGAAAATAGTCACTTTGACTATATTGAAGTGCAAGTTTTCCGCATGGCTGTGAGTGGTACTTATAGCCTTCCTCTCGTAGACAAGGAAGCTGTAGTTATCGCCATAACTGGACAATACACTGTTTCAGATGGAACCGAAAAGTTTGAAAATATGGGGACACGCTGTTCTGTATTTGAAAAAATTCCTACAGACAGTGTTTATATTCCCAACGGAAAAACAATCAGCATTACAGCAACAAAGCCGGGCAAAGTTATGATTGCGATGTCACCCACTAAAGACACAAGACGAAAAACTTGTTTTGTGCCCGCAAGAGCCAATTCAGCTGAAGAACGTGGTAAATACAATAACCAGAGACATGTACAGAATATCCTAGATGATCAGAGTCCTATATCTGAAAAACTGCTCTTGGTTGAAGTCTACACGCCTCAGGCCAATTGGTCTTCCTACCCGCCTCATCGTCACGATAGGGAGAACCTGCCACACGAAACGTATCTTGAGGAAGCTTATTATCATGAAGTTAAAGAAGATAAGGGTTTTGCCTTCCAGCGCGTCTATACGGATGACCATCTGATTGATGAAACTATGACGGTTTATAACGAGGAGATGGTACAAGTTCCTCGTGGTTATCACCCTGTAGCTGTGCCTGATGGCTATGAGTCCTATTACTTGAATGTTATGGCTGGACCTCATAAACTCTGGAAGTTTCACAATGCTCCTGACCATGAGTGGATTGCTAAACGCGACTAAAAGGAAAAGATATGAAAAAGAAATTTGATATTATCGCTGTTGGACGTGCAGCAATTGATTTAAATGCCGTTGAACTTCATCAACCGATGGAGAAAACAAAAAACTTTAAAAAATACGTGGGTGGTTCTCCTGCAAATATCGTCATCGGTGCGAGAAAAATGGGACTTAAAACGGGCTTTATCGGCAAGCTTTCGGATGATCAACATGGTCGTTTTATCATGAACTATTTGGAAGAGAAAGATGTGGATACAAGAGGCGTTGTGATTGACAAGGAAGGACACAAGTCGGGTCTTGCATTTACTGAAATTCTAAGCCCTTCCGAATCCAATATCCTCATGTATCGGCAAGATGTGGCAGATTTGTATTTGAGCCCGGAAGAAATTTTTGAGGATTATATCAAGCAGACCCATTATCTTTTAATTTCTGGAACGGCTCTTGCACAAAGTCCTTCTCGCGAGGCGGCTTTAAAAGCACTTTTGCTGGCTCGAAAAAATGAGATTCCCGTTATCATGGAGTTAGATTACAGAGAATACACATGGTATTCTCGTGAAGAAACCGCTATTTACTATCAACTTGTCGCCCAACAATCAGACATTTTGATTGGTACTCGTGATGAGTTTGACGTGTTAGAAAACAAACAAGGAGGAGAAAATCAAGCTACTGTGAGTGAGCTCTTCAAATACCGCCCAGAGTTGATAGTGATAAAGCATGGCGTTGAAGGCTCATTTGCCTATGAAAAAAACGGTAATATTATCAAAGGTAAAGCGTACAAGGCAAAAGTGATGAAGACTTTTGGAGCTGGTGATTCTTATGCAGCGGCCTTTATCACGGCTCTCCGAAAAGGGGAGAGCATAAAAACTGCCCTTAAATATGGTGCAGCCGCAGCGGCCATTGTGGTCAGTAAGCATTCTTCCTCTGAAGCTATGCCTACGCTTGAGGAGATTAAAGCATTGATTGCTGCACAAGACTAATTTAGCCTATTTTTACCGTAAAACTTATTGACTTACTTTTAACCCAATCACATTGAATATCTGAAAAGGGAGTGAAAAAGAGGCTGCTGTCAAGTGAATTCATCTTTTGTTTTCATGATTTCTTGCCGGTTTCAGTAGTTTTGCAAAAACCTTTATTTCTGACTTTTCATCACTTTCAAGCAGATAGGCATAGCTTTTAAAAGGAGGAGGATTCTCAATGACTATCAATCTCGGCATCTGTCCCATTGGTTGGACAAATGATGACCTGCCTGAATTAGGCGCAGAAAATACTTTCCAACAGGCCCTTTCGGAAATGGCCCTGGCAGGCTTTACAGGAACAGAAATAGGAAATAAATATCCTAAAAACCCAGTTGAGCTACATTCTCACTTAGAACCTCGAGGCATGTCTATTGCTTCTGGTTGGTTTTCAGCTTTTTTGACTACCAAACCTTTTGAAGAAACAGCAAAGGCTTTCAAACTTAAACTCGATTTCTTACATGCCATGGGTTCGAAAGTTATCGTCGTTTCAGAACAGGGGCATTCTATTCAATGCTTGGACAGGCCCATATATGATGAGAAGCCGACTTTTTCGGAAGAAGAATGGCACCTCTTGACGACTGGACTAGAAAAATTAGGGAACATGGCTCATGAGAAAGAGATGGAAATTGTCTTCCATCATCATATGGGCACCTGTATCCAAACGACTGCAGAAATCGAGCGCCTCATGGAAGAAACTCAACCAGATAAAGTGTCGCTTTTGTTTGACACAGGTCATCTGGTTTTCTCAGGTGAAGATCCACTTTATATCTACAATAAATACGCCAATCGAATTAAGCATATTCACTTTAAAGACATACGAGAAGAACGGATGAATAACGTAAAGTCAGAGCACTCCTCTTTTCTTCAGGGTGTTAAAGCGGGTGTCTTTACAGTGCCTGGCGATGGTATGATTGACTTTGAACCTATTTGGCATGCGATCCACACAAGCGATTATCAAGGTTGGATTATGGTTGAGGCTGAGCAAGACCCTACCCAAGCCAATCCATTCCTTTATGCCAAAATGGCCCGTGAATACATGAATCAAATTACTGGTCTTTAGGAATTTCCGTGTCTGTAAAGACAAGAGACAGCAGAGTTTTCCGTTTTAAGGAAAAAGTTAAGGCAAATGATTTTAAAAAGAACAGTAACATAAGCGAAGCATTTTAAGTTATGCTTTCAAAAATCATTAAGTAAGGAGTTTTAAATGAATGTAGCTTGGACAGTTGGCAGCTTCATTGTGATTGTGGCGGCCATCTGGATTTATTCTTATCGAAAGTCCAGAAAAGAAGTCAATATCAAAACCTCGGAAGGCTATTTTATGGGTGGGCGCTCGTTGGGAGCTGTCAATGTGGCCGGTGCGATTATCCTAACCAATCTTTCTACGGATCAGTTGGTCGGGCTGAATGGTCAGTCTTACGTGACGGGGATGCAAGTTATGGCTTGGGAGGTTACTTCGGCCATTGCCATTGTAGCTCTGGGTTTGATTTTTCTACCGCGTTATTTCAAGTACGGAATTGATACAATTCCTGACTTTTTAGAAATGCGATATGATACCACAATCAAGCGTACCATTTCTGGAATGTTTATTTTCACCTATGTGGCTTCATTTTTGCCGGTACTTTTGTACTCTGGAGCCCTTGTATTTAATGAAATCTTCCACGTGGATTTGATGTTTGGTGTACCAACCATTGTTGCGGTTGTCGCCATCTGCATTATCGTTGGTCTTGTCGCCATTGCCTATCTCTTGATGGGTGGCTTAGCTTTGACTGCCCACTCTGATACAATTTATTCTGTCGGTTTTTTGATAGGAGGCTTGGCAGTACCGATTTTGGGTCTCATGTTCGTGGGGGAGGGCTCTTTCCTAAGAGGGATTGAATTTATTGTTTACGATACTCCTTTTAATGGTCTTCTGAATTCAATCGGCGCTATTGACTCGCAACATGTCCCTTGGCCGACACTGTTTACAGGCATGTTATTTAACAACTTATACTTCTGGTGTACCAACCAGATGATTGTTCAGAAAGCTTTCGCAGCAAAATCACTTAAAGAGGCACAAAAAGGGACAATGATTTTGGGAGTTTATAAAATATTCGGTGCGCTTTTCTTGGTTTTTCCTGGAGTTATCGCGCGTCATATGTTCGGCAATCAATTTCTCTCGCATCCAGATTCTTCTTATCCACACATGTTGGTGGAACTCTTACCCAAAGCTCTCTTTGGTGTTTATGGAGCTATCCTTCTAGGTTCAGTCCTCTCCTCCTTTGCCGGTGCCCTGAATTCACTTGTCACTTTGGCTTCATTGGATTTTTACAAAGGGGTCTTCAATAAAAAAGCAACAGATGCCCAAGTGGCACGCAGTGGTAAAGTCACAACAGTTGTGGCTGGAGTTCTTTGCATCTTGGTAGCGCCATTTATTACTTATGCTCCAGATGGTCTCTATACCTTCATTCAGAAATTCAACGGCATTTATAATATCCCATTGTTGATTCTCATCCTCTTTGCTTTCTGGTCTAAGCATGCCACTGCTTACACAGCCAAAATTGTCTTTGCTGTACACGTTATCATGTACGGAATTGCAACGTTTTTCTTCTCACAAATTAATTTCCTCTATATTCTCTCACTCCTTTTCTTTGTAGAAGCTTTCTTGATGTGGGTCCTTCCTAAAGTTAAAGGCGAAGGTGAATTTATCTTGGACAGCTTCAGCTCTGCCAAAGTGGATATGGAAGCGTGGAAACATGGCAAGTGGGTTGGCGCTTTGGTCATTGGTGTTGTCCTTATTACTTATGCCTTTTTCTCACCTTGGGGTATTGGATAAAAACTAGCCTTGGAACAAAATTGCCATTCCATCAGTAAGATGTGCGTTTTTCCAAAAAACTGATGAAAATCATCAGACTTTTAGATAAGCGGACATCTGCGAAAAATAGCATAACAAAATGCATAAGGAAAGAGTTTATGAATAAATCATTATTAGTTATCTGTGAAACGGGAATTACTGCTAGTTCCTTCCTTTACAAGCTTGCCCAAGAAATTGAAAGTGAAAAATTAAATGTTGATATCGACTATGCAGCACTGCCATCATTGGAGGAAAAATTGTCGAAAAAGGAATATGATATCTTACTTTTTACACCGCAAGTTCATCGTTATAAAGAAACAATTGGGAAACTGATTCAGAAATACGCTAAACATACGCAAGTCAAAACGATTTCTGACCAGGATTTCCAATACATGAATGTCCCTCATATCTTGCATGAGGCAGTTAAAAATGAAGACAGGAGTCTTTTTCAAAATGAGTAAAACCATCCGATTAACGACCGCGCAAGCTTTGGTCAAGTTTCTCAATCAACAGTATATCTCCATTGACGGTAAGGAAGAACCCTTTGTTGAAGGTCTCTTTCATATTTATGGTCACGGGATTGTTTTGGGGCTAGGTGAAGCCATGGAACAAAACCCTGGACATCTTAAGTCTTATAGCGGTAAAAATGAGCAAGGTATGGCTCTTGCAGCAATTGCTTTTGCAAAACAGAAGCTCCGGCGTAAGATTTATGCTGTTTCTGCCTCGTCAGGTCCCGGTTCTGCCAATATGATTACTGCAGCAGCTACAGCTTATGCCAACAATTTACCCGTTCTTTTATTGCCAGCAGACGTTTGGTCAACAAGACAGCCAGATCCTGTCTTACAGCAATTCGAAAACCCTTTATCTATCGGCATTACGACCAATGATGCTTTCAAACCAGTCTCAAAATACTGGGATAAAATAGAACGACCAGAGCAGCTGATGAGCGCCTTGATTCGAGGTTTTGAGGTTCTGACTTCTTGGGATAATGCAGGCCCTGTAACGATCAGCTTGCCTCAAGATGTAGAAGGGATGGCTTATGACTATCCCATCACTTTCTTTGATAAGCGCGTCCACTATCTGGATCGTCGCCCTGCTGTTGAGCGTGAGCTAGAAGAAGCAGTGCGCTTGATTCAAGCAGCACAAAAGCCTGTTATTATCGTAGGTGGCGGAGCAAAATATTCTGGAGCACAGGAAGTTCTTAAAGTTATGGCTGATGATTACCATATTCCCTTGGTCATGACTCATGCCGGTCAGTCTACACTGAAGTCAGATTACAGGTATAATTTGGGAGGAACGGGTGTTTTGGGGACGTCAGCCGCTAATAAAGCCGTTATGCAGGCAGACCTGATCATTGGTGTAGGTACTCATTACTCCGACTTTTTGACAGCCTCAAAAACCATTTATGACTTTGCTAGAGCTAAATTTATTAACATTAATGTCAATCGTTATCAAGCCTACAAATTTGATGCGTTTCAGATTGTCGCCGATGCTAAAACAGCCTTGACACAGCTACATGTTTTGCTCGCGGGTTATGAAACAGCATGGGGCGATGACATTTTCAAGTGGAAATATGAGTGGCAGCTTGAACGAGAGCGCTTAGGAAAATTGCATTTTACCAAGACTTTCTTTGAACCAGAAATAGCTGGGCACTTTTCACATGATTATCTAAAAAAATACAGTGAAATTTTGGGAACAGCGCTCACCCAGACAGAAGTCTTCTTGACTATTAATGACTTTGTTGATGATAAGGCTACTATCGTAACCGCAGCAGGTTCTTTACCAGCGGAATTTCAGAGACTTTGGTGGTCCAAGAGTGAAAATACAAATCACTTAGAATATGGTTACTCAACAATGGGTTACGAAATTGCGGGGAGCTTAGGGGTTAAGCTGGCAAATCCCGAAGCTGAAAGCTATGCACTCGTGGGAGATGGTTCCTTTCTCATGCTTCACAGCGAATTGGTAACAGCTTTACAGTATGACAAAAAAATCAATATCCTGCTTTTTGATAATGGTGGTTTTGGCTCGATTAATAACCTGCAAATGGAGCATGGTTTGATTTCGCAAGGAACAGAACGACTCACGCATGACAATCAAATTATGAACATCGATTATGCTGCAGTTGCGGCAGGATATGGGGCAAAAACCTATCGGATTCGTACCCTAGAAGAACTTAAAACGGCACTTGAAGACAGCAAGGAACAACGATTTTCCACCTTATTTGACATCAAGGTTCTGCCAAAGACCATGTCAAGCGACAATGTGGGTTCATGGTGGAATGTAGGGTATTCAGAGTGCTCCAATAATCTTCAAGCTCAAAAAATATCGGACCAAAGGGCTAAAGAAAGAAAAAAAGCTCGCCCTTACTAGTTGTACAAGCAAGTAGTTCTACAAAAAAGAAAGAGAATTTATCCAAATGAAAAAAGTAAATATCGCTATCATCTCCTATGGTCGCATTGGGCGTGTCCACATGAAAAATCTTGTAGCATCGCCTTATTATAATGTTATTATGGTTTGTGATATCGTCAAACCAGATGATTTTGAGACGGAATACCCAGAGATTTCTTTTGTGTCCGAGTATGCAGAGGTACTGGCTAACCCAGATGTAGATGCAGTTTTGATTGGAACACCAACCTCACTTCACCCGATGCAGATTAAGGCAGCAGCTGAAGCAGGCAAGCATGTTTTTTGCGAAAAACCGCTAGGCTCTAGCATGAAGGAAAGCCTAAAGGCTTATGAAGCAGTGAGAAAGTCAGGGGTTATCATGCAAACAGGATTCAACCGCCGCTTTGATGACGATTTCTTGGCTATAAAGTCACGTATCAGTGAAATTGGTGAGCCACAGATTCTTAAAATTACCTCCCGTGACCCGGGTATGCCTCCCATTGAGTACGTAGAAAAATCGGGTGGTCTCTTTATGGATATGACGATTCACGACTTTGATATGGCTCGCTACATGTTTGGAGAGGTGAAGTCAATCTTTGTGCAGGCAGCTGCTCTGGTAGAGCCTGCTATCACAACATATGGTGACGTAGATACGGCAATCATAACTTTAACCTTTGAAAATGGTGCTATTGGTGTAATTGATAATAGTCGTCAGGCTGTCTATGGCTATGATCAACGCATTGAAGTTTTTGGGTCTAAAGGGATGTTACAGAATGATAATCATCTGGAAAGTAATACTGTACTTTCTTCCAAGGCAGGGGTGTTCTCTGAGAAACCTCAGCATTTTTTCTTGGAACGTTATCTGAAGTCTTACGATACAGAACTGACCTATTTTGCCAAGTCTATCCTTGATGAGAGCCCAGTAGTTTGTACGATGGAAGACGGCATTATGGCTGTTAAAATTGCTCAAGCTGCCCAAAAGTCTTACCAGATTGGCTCGACTGTAGTTCTAAGCAATTCCTGAATCAAGAGACTGGTGAAATACATGATGAGCTATGTATTCTTTTTCTATAAAAATTTCATAAAAGAGGTGGATGAATGTCAACAATCAATATCGCAATCATTGGTCTGGGGCGTTTAGGTATGTGTCATGCTGAGCATGTAGCAAGTATGCCTAAAGTAAAATTAAAAGCAGCCTTTGCTTTGGATGATGAACAATTAGATTTAGTACACTCCCGTTTTGGGGCTAAGCCTTATAAAGACTGGCGGATGATGATTAATCAGGAGAATTTAGATGCTATTATCATCGCAGCTCCGACTGCTTTTCATCCAGAAATTACTATTTATGCTATAGAACATGGTCTGAATGTCTTTTGTGAGAAACCTATGGGAATTGATATGGAGGAAATTGAACAAATGGTTACGACGATCAAGTCACGCCCAGAGCAGATTTTCCAGCTCGGCTTCATGCGGCGTTTTGATCCGTCTTATCAAGAAGCTAAACGGATGGTGATTTCGCAAGAACTGGGCGACATTCTCTATATGCGAGGTTACGGCATTGACCCTTTCAAGAATCTAAAGAGTTTTGTAAACTATGCAGGCAGCAACGACTCTGGTGGCATATTTCTGGACATGACCATCCATGATATTGACTTGGTCCGTTGGATTGTGGGAAAAGAACCTGTTGAGGTTTATGCAGTGGGAAATTCTCTTGCGGCACCTGAATTGCAAAAGATGGGAGAATTTGAGACAGGGGTAGCTAATCTTCGCTTTGATAACGATATGGTCGCCACTTTGGTAGCAGGACGTACTGCAGCTCATGGAAATCACGTTGAATTTGAAATCATGGGAAGCAAGGGCTGGATTCGGGTGGGGCAGGAAGCTTCTCCCTACTATACGACATTATTTACTGATAAAGGAATCGTTAGGCCTTGTATGCAATCTTTCCCGGAACGCTTTTCTGAAGCTTTTAAGGCAGAATTACAAGCCTTCATTTATGCAGTTAGCTCCGGAAAACCTAATACTGTAGCAGCAGAAGTTGAAGATGGACGTGCAGCATCTAAAATAGCTAGAGCTTGTCAAGAGTCTGCAAAGCATCATCACATTGTCAAGCTTTAGCAAGTAGACAATTCTTGGTACATATTATTATGGCAGGCGTGCTAATCTTAAAAGTTTAAGGTTGCTAGATACTCTCTTTCATCTTTGTCTTCACTATTTTGCCATGCTTTGTGAGAGACAAGAAAACATCCTATTATTTAGTAAGAAAATAATTTTTTTAGCAATGTTAAGGAAAAGTTTCCCCCTTTAGGCCAAGAGATAGTACTTATCACATGTCACTTGAAAAAAATTGTGATTTCCCTTGACAAAGCGAATGTAAACGTGTACAATGATGTTAACAAAATGGGAACGGTACCATAATTAATCGGAGTAGAAAATCATGGTTACAATAAAACAAGTTGCTGAAGAAGCAGGAGTATCTAAATCTACAGTTTCGCGTTATATTTCGCAAAATGGTTATGTCAGTCAAGAAGCGCAAGAAAAGATTGAAGCAGCTATAACCAAGCTTAATTTTGTACCCAATCTTTCAGCCAGATCATTGAAGACAAAACATAGTCAGATTGTGGGCTTGCTTTTACCAGATATTTCAAATCCATTTTTCCCAATGCTGGCAAAAGGAGTGGAGAAATTTCTAAAAGAACATGGCTATAGAGTTTTGCTTGGTAACATTGGTGAGGATAATCAATTTGAAGAAGACTATCTCAAAGTACTTATGCAAACCAATGCTGCAGGTGTAATTACAACCAATGATTTTCGAGAAGCATTTCCAGAAATTAAGCTTCCGACAGTGATTGTTGACCGGGTAGGGCAAAAAAGTGATTTTGGCGTTTTTTCAGATAATTTATCGGGAGGAAAGATTGCTGCGCATGTGATTGTTGAAGCTGGTGCAAAAAAGGTCGCAGTCATAAGTGGTCCTGTAACAGCAGAAAGTATTAACAATCGTTTTAAAGCAAGCATTGCTTACCTCAAAAAAACAAAAACACACTATGAAACCTTTTACAGTCAGAGTTATGATTTCGATGAAATTCTTAAAGAAGCCAAGCAGGTTTTGAAGCACAATGATTTTGACAGCATCATCGCTCCATCTGATATTCATGCTATGGCCTATATCCGTGAACTCCACCATTTAGGCAAACGTATTCCAGAAGATGTACAAATTATTGGCTATGATGATATTCTAATGAGCCAGTACATGTATCCAGCTTTATCAACCATTCACCAAGATGCTTATGAAATGGGATATGAAGCAGCAAAGTTAATTTATAAATTATCATTAGGACAGGAAATCAAATCACGGCAGTTACAACTGCCTGTACGCTATGTTGAACGAGAAACAATTAGGAAAAGAGAAAGTAATGAGTAAAATAGTTGTTGTTGGTAGTATTGCAATGGACTTAGTGACAATCACTGAGCAAGTACCAGAAACAGGTGAGACCGTTTTTGGAAAAGCTTTTTCAATGGTGCCTGGCGGTAAAGGGGCCAATCAAGCAGTGGCTATTGGTCGTTTGGCTCCCAAACAAGTTTCAATGATTGGTGCAGTAGGTCAAGACGCTTTTGGAAAGAGTATTTTGGATAATTTTACTGCCCAAGGTGTTCTTGTGGACGAAGTGGGAACGGTACCAGAGACTACAGGGGTCGCTCAGATTACATTATTTGAAAACGATAACCGCATTATCGTCATCCCTGGTGCCAATAAGACCGTGCTCACAGATACTTGGATGTCTGAGTGGGATATCATAAAAGCAAGTCAATTGGTTGTCTTGCAAAATGAAATTCCGCATGAAAGTAATATGGCGATAGCAAAGTATTGTCAGGAAAACGGGATTAAAGTCCTCTATAACCCTGGACCGGCCCGTGAGACAGACTTTCAGATGTTACCTTTCGTAGATTTCATCACACCTAACGAGCATGAGAGCAGAATGTTGCTTCCCCACTTGAGTTTGGAAGAAGCCTTGGCTAAGTATCCAAACAAGCTCATTGTTACTTTAGGAGCTGAGGGTGTGATTTTCCACAATGGTCAAAGTATTGAGAGAGTTCCAGCAATAAAAGCTGAAGTAGTGGATACAACTGGTGCAGGAGATACCTTTAATGGTGCCTTTGGTTTTGCAATAACATCAGGTCTATATGTAAAAGAAGCAATTAAATTTGCAATAATTGCTTCTCATCTCTCTGTTCAAAAATTTGGAGCACAAGGCGGAATGCCTACACTTGAAGCAATTAAGGAGCATGAACAATATGAAAAAACATGGTATTTTGAATAGCGATTTGGCAAAGATTGTGGATGATTTAGGACACACCGATCGCGTTTGTATTGGCGATTTAGGACTTCCTGTACCGAAAGACATTAAAAAAATAGATTTAGCTCTAAGTCATGGTACACCGGATTTTCAAGCAGTTTTGGATATATATTTAGAAAATGTTTTTGTTGAAAAAGTTATTTTAGCTGAAGAGATAAAAACACAAAACCCGAAACAGCTGCAGCAAATCATAAAAAAACTGAATCATACTGCAGTCATAGAATTTGTAAGTCATGAAACACTGAAAGATATGAATAAAGAAGTGAAAGCGATAGTAAGAACAGGTGAAAATACACCTTATTCGAATATTATTCTACAGTCGGGGGTAAGGCTTTGAAAATTGAAATGCAGAATATCTCCAAATCCTTCGGTAGCAATAAGGTACTCGAGGGCATTGATTTGCTCATCAAGTCCGGCGAAGTACATGCATTGATGGGAGAAAACGGAGCAGGAAAATCTACTTTGATGAATATCTTGACCGGCCTTTTTCCAGCAAGCGGTGGAGAGATTGTGATTGATGGGAAGCAGAAGCATTTTAGTAATCCACAAGCAGCTGAAGTGTTCGGGATTAGTTTTATTCATCAAGAAATGAATACTTGGCCAGATTTGACTGTTTTGGAAAATTTATTTTTAGGGCGTGAAATCAAAAATAAATTTGGACTTTTGGATAATAAGGCAATGCGAAAAAAAGCAGCATATGCTTTTGAACAATTAGGTGTTACGATTGATTTGGATGCCGTCATTGGTAAACTTTCGGTTGGTCAGCAACAAATGGTCGAAATTGCCAAGTCATTCCTTTCAGACTTGAAAATCTTAATCATGGATGAGCCAACAGCTGCACTTACAGAGCGTGAAACGGAGCGTTTATTTAAGGTTATTGAGGGACTCAAAGCCGGTGGCGTTGGGATTGTTTATATCTCTCACCGTATGGAAGAAATCTTTAAAATTACCGATTGTGTAACCGTTATGCGTGATGGTTTGGTGATTGATACCAAGAAAACAAGCGAAACGAATGTCGATGAACTGGTTCGCAAGATGGTTGGACGGGAAATATCGGACTATTATCCTGAAAAAACTGCTCAAATTGGGGACGTCGTTTTTGAAGTTGAAAATCTTTCAGGTGAGAGGTTTAAAGATGTTTCATTCCAAGTGAAATCAGGCGAAATTTTAGCTTTTGCTGGGCTTATGGGTGCAGGGAGAACCGAAGTCATGCGTGCTATCTTTGGCATAGATAAGCTACAGTCGGGAGTCATTAAAATCAATGGCCAAGTGAAAAGCATTAATTCGCCAGCTGATGCAATTCATCAAGGAATCGGTTTCTTAACAGAAAATCGTAAAGAAGAAGGACTAGTGCTTGACTTCTCCATTCGAGAAAATATTACATTACCAAGTAACTATGATTTTGTCAAAAGAGGAATTTTTGATGAAAAAACTTCACTGGAATTTGTTAAGCGCCTGTCGGAGCGCTTGAAAGTTAAGGCGACAGATGTTAACCAAACTGTTGGGAGCCTGTCTGGTGGAAATCAACAAAAAGTTGTTTTGGCAAAATGGATTGGTATTGCACCAAAAGTACTCATTCTCGATGAACCTACTCGTGGCGTTGATGTAGGTGCCAAACGTGAAATCTATCAGCTCATTAACGAGTTGGCTGAGCGTGGCGTACCAATTATTATGGTGTCGAGTGATTTACCAGAAGTTTTAGGTGTTTCAGATCGTATTGCTGTCATGCACGAAGGAAAAATTGCAGGTATCTTGGACAAATCAGAAGCGAGCCAAGAGAAAATTATGCAGCTGGCCACTGTTAATTAAAACAAATTTCAATTAATAATTGAGGAGGAAAAAGTGAAAGCACTCACGAATAAATTCAGTTCATTGACGACTTTGCTCGCTTTGATTGTATTGATGGTTGTCATCACCATCATTAACCCCAACTTTTTAACTACTAATAACTTGCTCAACTTGCTTTTGCAGGTAACCGCAAATGGCTTCATCGCCTTCGGTATGACCTTTGTTATCTTAACTTCAGGAATTGATCTCTCAGTAGGTTCAATACTAGCCTTGTCGAGTGCTATTACAGCGGGTCTAATCGCCAACGGCATGCCTGTACCCTTAGCCATTGTTGTAGCTTTATTACTAGGCGGCGTCTTAGGCATGATTAACGGTTTGCTGATTTCCTTTGGCAAGCTAGCACCCTTCATTGTGACTCTTGCAACCATGACCATCTTTCGCGGGGCAACTTTAGTTTATACAAATGGAAATCCTATTACTCAAGGTATGTCTAACAGTTATCTTTTCAAATTTTTAGGTCAAGGTTATATTTTGGGTATACCTTTCCCTGTTATCTTAATGTTTGTTGTTTTCATCATACTTTATGTTGTTTTGCATAAAACAGCCTTTGGTAAATCAGTTTATGCATTAGGGGGTAATGAGAAGGCAGCCTACATCTCGGGCATTAAACTTAACAAGGTTAAAATCTTGATTTATACTATTTCAGGTGTAATGGCTTCTATCTCTGGATTGATCATCACATCACGGTTAAGCTCCGCACAGCCAACAGCAGGAGCATCTTATGAGATGGATGCTATTGCTGCAGTAGTTCTTGGTGGAACCTCACTCATGGGGGGCAAAGGTCGCTTAATCGGTACTTTGATTGGTGCATTGATTATTGGTGTCTTGAACAATGGACTAAATATTATTGGCGTGTCAGCATTTTGGCAACAAGTAGTCAAAGGTGTGGTTATCCTTATTGCGGTTATGCTAGACCGTTTGAAAACTAGCAAATAATTAACGTTATCAAAAATTTATTTCATATAGGAGAATTTCAAATGAAGATGTTTAAAAAAGTGCTGGCAGGTACAATCTTAGCAGGTGCCATTTTAACACTTGCAGCATGCGGTCAAACAGGCCTAGGCAATGAAGGCGGTGGTAACAATGGTGGTACCACTAAAAAAGCGGCAGATGAATTGAACATTGGTGTATCAATTTCTACAACGAATAATCCATATTTTGTGGCGATGGATAAAGGGATTAAAGATGCTGCAGAAAAGGCTGGCACAGAGATTAATGTCTCAGATGCACAAAATGATGCTGCTAAACAAACCAATGATGTACAAAACTTCATCAGCCAAAATGTTGATGCGATTTTGATTAATCCAGTAGATTCTGATGCTATTGTACCAGCGATTGAAGCTGCTAACAACGCGAATATTCCGGTTATCCTTATGGACCGCGGTGCTTCAGGTGGTGAAGTATTGACAACAGTTGCTTCAGACAATGTTGAAGCAGGTAAAATGGCAGCAGAATTTATCGCAAAAGAAGCAGGTAAAAATGCAAAAACACTACAACTTTCAGGTACACCAGGAGCCTCTTCAACAATTGACCGCGGTAAAGGCTTTGACAACGCTGCCAAAGATACACTTGATGTTCTCTCAAGTCAATCTGCAAACTTTGACCGTGCAACAGCTTTGAATACCACTCAAAATATGCTCCAAGCAAACAAAGATGTTCAAGCAATCTTTGCACAAAATGACGAGATGGCCCTTGGTGCTGCACAAGCCGTTAAAGCAGCTGGTTTGTCTGATGTGATTATCGTTGGTATCGATGGACAGCCAGATGCCCAAGAAGCAATCAAAGAAGGTCGCTTGACAGCAACAGTAGCGCAACAACCAGCTAAAATGGGCGAAATTGCACTTCAAGCAGCAATTGATCACTTTGAAGGTAAAGACGTAGAGAAAACTACCGTTTCCCCAATCTTCCTTGTAACCAAGGAAAACGTTGGTGAACACAACTGGTAATGAAGTAAAAATAATTAAGTGCATTTGACAAGTTATAAACAAACAGCTGACTACCTAAGTCTGATTAAGAGGGAAAGGTCAGCGACTTGACATGGATAAGGCTCATCACACTACAAACCACCCGTTTCATGGGTGGTTTTAGCTTTGGAACATCCATCTTTTTGAATAAAAAGTTGATGCTGTATCTTAATGAAGTAAAATATATAAAAGGAATGAAAACGAAAGTAATCTATCATTGAAATTTCTTACTTTTAAAAACTTAAAAAATCTCTATAATTGTCTTCTTTTGACCTTCTCTTCAACTGTTTTTGAAATAAACAGAAATTATTCGCAAAGATGTTGACTTGCTACTTTCCGAGTGATATAATAGATTTATGACTAAAAATGTGCAAAATAAAATAGAATCCTTACTTGATATAATGCCTAAATACGTTCAGGAATTTTATCACTCTAAAGCTTCTGTGCCTTATTCACCCAATACATTGTTGGCTTACTTGGAAGAGTATCGACGTTTTTTTAGCTGGTTGATTGATTCAGATGCCATATCTGGCGCAAAGTCCATAACTCAAATCTCCCTCGATGCCTTGGCTAAGTTACCCAAATCTGATGTGGAATCTTATATTATGTTCCTCAGAACCAAAGAAAAAGGAAATGGACAGGAAAAATACAAAAAATACGGGATTTCACAGGTATCCATTAATCGTGCTGTTTCAGCCCTTTCAAGTCTCTTTAACTATCTCACAGTTGAGTCTGAAGATGAAAATGGAGAGCCTTATTTCGACCGAAATGTCATGAAACGCATCAAAGTTAAGGCAAAAACAAGGTCGCTATCTGCTCGTGCGGAGACTATGAAACCTAAGTTATTTTTAGGTGATGAAACGCAAGCTTTCCTTGACTTTATCCAGGAAGAGTATCCTAAGACACTCAAAGCACGTGCACTCACCTCCTATAACCAAAATGTTGAACGTGATCTGGCTATGATTGCTCTCTTCTTGTCTACAGGTGTGCGTTTGTCTGAACTTGTGAATACCAACCTAAAAGACCTTAACCTAAATACGATGACAATTGAAGTTATGCGTAAGGGAGGCTTTGTAGACTCAGTGAATATTGCGCCATTCGCAAAGCCCTATCTAGAGAATTACCTAGCAATTCGTGAACAGCGCTACAAGGCTGAAAAGCATAATATAGAGCTCTTTTTGACCAATTACAGACAGGAAGCGAAACGCATCGGTGCTTCTTCTGTTGAGGCATTGGTGGCCAAATACTCCGCAGCCTTTAAAATTCGCGTGACCCCACATAAACTGCGCCATACCCTTGCCACAAGGCTTTACGCAGAAACAAAATCGCCTAATCTGGTTGCCAATCAGCTTGGCCATACTTCTAATTCAACGGTCACTTCGCAGTATATTTCAGTACTTTCCGATGAGGCAAAAGATGGATTGGCAGATTTGTAAGAAAAAAAGATTGGAGGCGAGAATGCTCACAATCTTTTTTTCTTGTGTCAGTTGAATACTATTAAATTAATCACACCATAGAGAGATTTTCGATATTAATCGCCTTTCATATACGGTTACACAGGACTGATTACAGCCAGTCCTTTTTTATATTTTCGTTTTATCAAGAGTCCCATGAAATTCAAGAAAAACAAATCTAAAAAGATTGCCAGTCGTTGCTAGGGTCGTCGTCCTCTAAGACATCTATTTCACTATTTTTTGAGGGGAGCATCATAATACCAAGAAAAATAAGTGTTCCTGGTCCAATAAGCAAATTTACGAAAATCAGGGCTACTGGGAAACCAGTGTCTCTCAAGCGCCTAACCGATAGAGAAATATTCGGAATAATGACCACCAAAATTGCAGCTATGTAAGCAAAAAATGCCAATAAATATACTGCTGACCACACTAAATTAGAAAAATCTGTGTACGTAAGTACAAAGAGTCCTGCATACGTCGCTGTAAAAAAGAGTAATTGAATCAGAAACATCCACCAAAATTGGCTTCGACTTGATTTACCTTTAAAATCGCTGTAACCTTTCCAAAAATGCTTGAAAGCACTAACCATAATCATCCTCTATTCTGTTTGTATTATTTTTACATAATATTAGTTATGTAAAATATCAAAAAAATGAAAAGCCTAGCCTGTAAATTAGGCTAGAATTTTTTATCAACTTATCTCTGCGATTATGCTATTTAAATCCGACAGAGCACGTTCGGCAACTTTAGTATAACGTTCTTTTTTATCACGAATACGTGGACCTTCGAGCTCTTTAACAATACCGAAAGTGACATTCATAGGTTGAAAGTGTTTGCTATCTGTATGGGTAATATAGTACGGCAAGGCACCAATAGCTGTGGTTTGCGGAAAAACAACTTCTTCTTCTCCCTTAAAGAGTCGAGCTGCATTAATCCCAGCAACCAGACCACTTGCAGCAGATTCAACATATCCTTCTACACCAGTCATTTGACCAGCAAAGAAAAGATTAACTTGTTTCTTTGAGCGGAAAGTTTGCGTGAGAAGATTGGGTGAATCCATATAGGAATTGCGGTGCATTACCCCATAACGGACAAACTCTGCATTTTCAAGTCCTGGAATCATCCGGAAAACGCGTTTTTGCTCCCCCCATTTAAGATGGGTTTGGAAACCGACGATATTATAAAGGGAAGCCGAGGCATTGTCTTGGCGGAGTTGAACTACAGCGTAAGGTGTTTTAAAATCTCCATCGCGTGGTCCTGTGTAAGAATCAGGATATTCCAAGCCTACAGGTTTCATAGGACCAAATAGCATTGTTTTATACCCACGTTTAGCCATCTCTTCGATAGGCATGCAGCCTTCAAAAACTTTTAAATCTTCAAAAGCATTAAGAGGAGCTTCCTCTGCCTCAATCAATGCTTGTTGGAAATTATTAAATTCCTCCTTGGTCATCGGGCAATTGATATAATCTGCTTCACCTTTATCATAACGCGATTTCTTATAAACTTTACTATAATCAATGCTGTTTGCATCAATGATTGGTGCGGCAGCATCGTAAAAGTAAAAGCCTTCACCATCATTAAAAGCATGAATTTTTTCAGCCAAGGCATCACTGGTTAAAGGACCGGTAGCAACTATCGTAATTTCCTCTTCTAAGTTGGGAAGAACTGTAATTTCTTCACGAATGACCTCAATCAAGGGATGTTGTGATATAGTTCTAGTGATAAATTCGGAAAAGGCTTCGCGATCAACAGCTAGGGCTCCTCCTGCAGGAACTTGTGTTTTTTCTGCAGCTTGCATCATGATAGAGTCTAAACGGCGCATCTCTTCCTTTAGAAGTCCAACTGCATTAGTAATAGCAGCGCCACGGAAAGAATTTGAGCAGACCAATTCTGCAAATTTATCCGTTTTATGCTGGGGCGTCGCTTTCACCCCTCGCATTTCATATAGCTTTACCGGAATTCCTCGTTTCGCAATTTGATAAGCTGCTTCTGAACCAGCCAGTCCCGCACCGATAACATTTATATGTGTTTTTTTCATCGTAAACTTTCTAACATCAACACATTTTGCATATTTAAAATTATGTAAAATGCTCTATTTTTGTTTTTCTTCTTGATAGTCACAGGTTTCATTGCTACAAACAACCTGCTTGCCGCCACCACGTACTTTCTTTTCAACTAGGAAGTGCTCACATTTTGGACAAGAGCGACCAACAGGTTTGTCCCAGCTGGTAAACTCACAGTCTGGATATCTGTCACAGCCATAAAAAAGGCGATTCTTTTTGGTTTTTCGTTCAATAATCTGCCCTTTGTGGCAACTTGGACAAGTTACACCAATTTCTTTCACGATAGCTTTAGTATTGTGACAATCTGGGAAATTACTGCATGCATAGAACTTGCCATAGCGCCCTAACTTGATAACCATAGGATGACCACAGACCTCACAATCAAAGCCAGCGGGTTCATCCTTGATGACGATTTTTTCCATTTCTACTTCAGCTTTGTCAAGCTCTAGGGCGAAAGGTTTATAGAACTGATCAACAACATCAACCCAGCGACGCTGTCCTTCTTCTACCTTGTCTAAATCTTTTTCCATTTCTGCTGTGAATTCGGTATTTACAATATTAGGGAAAAATTCAATAACCAGCTTGTTTACGATTTGACCAAGTTCTGTTGGTTCAAATCGTTTTGCGACTAATCGCGCATAATAACGCTTTTGAATTGTATCAAGTGTAGGGGCATAAGTTGATGGCCGACCAACGCCATTTTCTTCCAAAACTTTAATCAAAGTGGCTTCACTATAGCGTGCAGGAGGCTGAGTAAAATGTTGTTCCGGCTTGAGGTTAACTTTTTTAACAATATCTCCTGCTACCATGTCTGGAAGCATATTATTCTTTTCAGAATCCTTATAAATTGCTAAATACCCCTCAAACTTAACTTGCGAGCCATTCGCTACAAAAGTCACACCGTTTTGCGAAAGGTTAACCTTCATTGTATCAAAAACAGCAGCAGTCATCTGACTTGCAACGAAACGGTTCCATATTAAAGTATAGAGTTTCAACTGGTCCTTGTTTAAGTATTTTGCAATAGACTCTGGAGTATTCAAAACATTGGTTGGACGGATAGCCTCGTGGGCATCCTGAGCACCAGCTTTATTAGATACTTTAGAACTGTGCTTACTATATTTCGCACCAAAATGCGCCGTGATAAACTCAGCTGCTACACCTTGGGCAACAGGGGAAATGCGAGTAGAGTCAGTACGCATATAAGTAATTAGTCCTTGATGACCTTGAGCACCAAGAGTTATCCCTTCATAGAGTTGCTGTGCAACCATCATCGTTTTACGCGTACGGAAGTTAATTTTATTCGCTGCATCTTGTTGCATTGAACTAGTTGTATAAGGTAGCGGTGCGTTTCTACGGCGTTCCTTCTTTTCTACCTTGTCAACGTTGAATTCTGGACCAGACAAACGTGCCATGACTTCCATGACATCATCATTGTTATCCAGTGCGCGCTTCTTACCATCAACGCCCCAGAAAGCAGCCTTAAACTTTTTCGGTCCTTTTTTAAATTCACCATCAATTGACCAGTATTCTTTAGGAACAAAAGCATTGATTTCATTTTCACGATCAACGATAAGCTTAAGCGCAATGGACTGTACACGTCCTGCAGATAATCCTTTTTTTACTTTTTTCCAAAGAATTGGACTAATTGAATACCCAACCAAACGGTCTAAAACTCGTCGTGCTTGCTGAGCATCAACCAAGTCAATGTCTATGCTTCGTGGTTCTTTAAAAGCACTTTTGACAGCATCTTTAGTAATTTCATTGAAGACAACGCGATTTTTGTCCTCTAATGACAGGCCTAAAATGTGGGCTAAATGCCAAGCAATAGCCTCTCCTTCTCGGTCCGGGTCACTTGCGAGATAGACAGCTTTAGCGGCTTTAGCCTCTTTTTTAAGGCCATTTATCAGAGGTGCCTTACCACGAATGTTAATATATTGTGGTTCATAATTATTTTCTATGTCAACAGACATTGTTGATTTTTTTAAGTCACGAATATGTCCAACGGACGCAACAACTTTATAATTACGTCCCAAATATTTTTCGATTGTTTTTGCTTTAGCAGGTGACTCAACAATTACGAGATTTTTGCCTTTTACAATTTTTTCTTTTTTCTTACTTTTCGTTTTTTTACTGTTTAATTTCTTTTTTGCAGTTACTTGTTTTTCGCTTGCTTTCGCCATATTTTTACCTATTTTTCAAAATTCAATAGTCTAATAATATAGGCTTTTAAGACAGATGTCAAGTAATAAAACCAAAAGTGTTTCTCTTATAGGAGAATTAAATGATTATTAAAAGACAAAAACGTCTTTCGTTCCCTATAATATGTGCATGGAATCGACATTTTGTGTTTTTTGTTTTTAGAAAAAACTTATGGATAAATTCCTCTTTATCACTCAAAGAAATATTCATCTAAAATATCTTGACCATGTGTCACTAGCTTTGCCCCTTGCTGAATCAAACTGTTACAGCCTGAAGAATTTCTACTCAGAATATTACTTGGCACAGCAAAAACATCTCGATTTTCTTCCAAGGCCCAACTGCTTGTAATTAAACTTCCACTTCTTTGTTTTGCTTCAACAACAACGATTCCTCGAGAAAGGCCGGCAATAATCCTATTTCTATCTGGGAAATGAAATTTAAGTGGCGGATCACCTACAAGATATTCTGAAAGAACGAGTTCATTTGCTGCTAAGTACTCTTGTAATTTACGATTTTCTTTTGGGTAACTGATGTCTAAGCCGTTACCAATAACAGCAATGGTAGGAGTCTTTTGCCTTACAGCTGCAACATGACTTGATGTATCAATCCCACGTGCAAGACCACTTACTATGACAAACTTTTGTTTTAGCTCCTCGACAAGCTTATGTGTAACTTTTATCCCTTCTTTCGAAGTCTCACGACTACCGACAAAACCTATTTTGGGGAGATTGAGTAAGTCCAGATTCCCTTGATAAAAAAGCAGTACTGGGGGATTATATATTTCCTTAAGTCTTTCTGGATAGACCTCGTCCAAGATTGAAAAAGACGGAAATCTCTTATAAAGTCTCCTTAAGCCTTCAACATCTTGACCTTTATAACTTTCTATAAAATTAGGGACTGACTTTACTTCTGTTACATGTGCTATCTGCCGTAAGGTTATCTTTTCCTTGTTTTCCTTTTGATATGTAATAAGTTTCAAAATTCCACGGTTAGATACACCCGCTGTTTTCAATCTTAGTATTTCAAAGTTTCTCATTATGAAGCCTCCATTTTTACCTTCTGTTTAATTCATACGTAAAAAATAGAAGCTTTTCACAAAAAAACTGCATTTCTGCAGTTCTTTATTCCGCTTGCTCGATATCTTTTTTGAGCTGATCAAGATCAAACTTTGCTTGAAGGAAATTTTGAGATTTTGTTGGGAAATTTTGCTCTAAAGCATCCACTTGACCTATTTCTACTTTACCGGAAAAGCCAGTAAATCCTAAAATGTGGCCACCAAAATCGCATGAATCAGCAAGAAAATGCAGATGGTAACCAGCGACACTTACACCATGAAACATTTCTGGTGTCCAAAAGCCGACAATAGTTCCCTTGACTTTCTCCTCTTTATACTCAGGTTGATTTTCTGCTACTTTAGCAAAGGGCTCTCCTTCCGCCGCACCTGGAGCCATACGCACGTGCATCATTTCAAAATCCCCAGCCATTTTGATTGTGTAGAAAGTATTTTCACTGTTAAACGCATTTTCAATTTTTTCAAAGAGTTCTTCGCTGGAAATTTTTTCTTCTTGTTGGAGAGAAAGTGTTGCTTCATGATGAGCTACGGCAGCGTAAGGAACACTTTCATCATCTTCTACTTGACGTACTTTTTTGTCCCCAGTCGCAATATAAGCTTTGCCATCTAGGACGATAAGCTCACCATTAATACCAGACAAAGTTCCGATACCAAAGCTGCCTTTTTTCAAGAGCTCTCCAATCGTTAAAGTTCCTTCGTAAAGTCCTGACATCAAAGCTGCAAGGGTGTTGTGTTGAAATAATTTCATTTATCTTTCCTTTCAAAGTATTCGATTCTTCAATACTCTAATTCTACCACATTATCACTTCTGCGATTAAAATAGGGATTGCTTGTTTGGCTATTTCTTCTAAAAAAGACTAAGCAACAGGCTTAGTCTTCAAACCATTTGTCAACTTGTTCTTTATGAGATTTAATCCACGCTGCTGCTGCTTGTTCTGGTGTTTTACCCTTTTGAACATCAAGCATTACGGATTCCATATCTTTTTGAGACCAGTTAAACTTGTCTAATACTTTATAGGCTTTCGGGTTATCTTCTTTAAGCCCTTTACGCACAATTGTATTGATATCTTCAGCTTTACCCATTGAGTTTTTTGGGTCTTCTAAATATTTCAAATCATATTGATTAAACATCCAGTGTGGGGACCAGCCAGTGATTACGATATCTTTGTGTTGCTTGATAGCTTCATCAAGGGCAACAGTCATTGCGCCAGCAGATGATGGGACTAAGTTCCAATCTTTCAAGTTAGTATAGTCTTTAAGGACTTTTTCTGTAGCTGCCATAACGCCAGCACCAGGTTCGATACCGATGATAGATTTATCAGCTTGATCTTTCAGATCTTCAATAGAGTTTGCCTTCATGTAGCTTGGAACGACCAGACCAACTTTAGCTCCCTTAAGGTTAGGGCCAAGCAATTCCACGGATTTGCTGAATTTTTTCCATTGCGTTTCGTGGGTGTTTGGCAACCAAGCAGAAACCATGCCGTCAGCCTGACCATTAGCGACAGTTTGCCAAGCAACTGTATTATCTAAAGCTGTCTTCTTAACATCAAAACCATGTTGTTCCATAGCCTGGCTTAATACATTAATGGCTGCAACTTCTGAATCCCAGTTCATATATACAAGTTCAACATTTTTATCTGCTGCTGTTTTCTTAAGTGTAACACCAGAAATACCACCAATGATAAGAACGATAAGAGCTACAAGCGCCCCTCTTTTCTTCCATTTTTTAAGTTGCGGATTACCTTGTTTTTCTGTTGGAGCAACGTTAAGTTTTTGAGTGAAACGGTCAATGATGATAGCCAAAATAACCAAAGCAATACCGTTTACAAAACCTTTACCAATGTCCGCAGATTGCACAGCTGCTAAGACACCGCGTCCAAGCCCAGGTGCACCGATCATTGAAGCAATAACAACCATTGAAAGAGCCAACATAATTGTTTGGTTAACACCTGCTAAAATTGTTCCTTTTGCTAAAGGAAATTCTAACTTGAAGAGTTTTTGTCTTGGTGTCGAACCAAAAGAATCTGCTGCTTCGACCAATTCAGTTGAAACTTGACGGATACCCAAGTTTGTCATACGAACTGTTGGTGGCAAGGCAAAGATGACTGACGCAAATACACCAGGAACCACTCCGATACCAAAGAATGCAACGGCCGGAATCAAATAAACGAAACCGGGCATGGTTTGCATAAAGTCCAGTATTGGTTGCACAATCTTAGCGACGAGTTCGGACTTAGCCATCCATATACCTAAAGGAATACCGATAATAATAGAAACTAAACTAGAGAGCAAGACCAATGTCACTGTATTCATCAAGTCTGTCCATAAACCTTGATTGGCAATAAGAACTAAACCTAAGAATGTAAAGATAGGGAAGGCAATTTTACGTCCAGAAACTAAAACTGCCAAAAAAGTAACAACAATAATCATTAACCAAAATGGTACAGCTGTAAGTCCTGCAGTTACTGTATCCATAATTGCCGTACCAGCTTTTTGAATAATATCAAACCCAGCACTTAGATTACTTGTAATCCAATCTGTTGCAGTCGAAACCCAATCTGCTAAGGGTATCTTACCTATTGCTAACTCAATCATTATTTACCTCCTCATCGTCTACATCTGCTAAAGCTTCCAGTACTCGTCCGCGGATAAGAATACCTTTGAGGAATCCTTCATCGTCTACCACGGCAACAGGTGTTGGAGAGTCGTATATGATAGGTAAGATATCACTTACTAATGTTTCTTTACCAACTTGTCCAACATCTGTCATGAGAACATCGCGAAGAGATTTATTGGCTTGTTTTGCTTGAACTGCTGCTTCACTGGTAATAACACCGTAAAATTGACGTTTTTTATCGACAGCCATTAAAGAACTTACTTCTTCTGTTTTCATCTTTTTAAGCGCAACACTTGGACCATCAATATCAATGTTAGTTGTTAAGGCAGGAATCATAATGTTCTCCGCCGTGATAACTTTTGCACGATCAACATCTTCTACAAAGGTTTTAACGTAATCATTAGCAGGGTTAGTAAGGATTTCTTCACCTGTACCAATCTGCATGATTTTACCATCCTTCATGATGGCGATACGATCGCCGATACGCAATGCTTCATTGAGGTCATGCGAAATGAAAATGATTGTCTTTTGGAATTTTGCTTGAAGTTCCAAAAGTTCATCTTGCATCTCACGACGAATCAAGGGGTCCAAAGCTGAGAAAGCTTCGTCCATCAGAAGGATTTCTGGGTCATTGGCTAAAGCGCGCGCTAAGCCGACACGTTGTTGCATCCCTCCTGAAAGTTGGTTGGGGTATTGATTTTTAAAATCAAGGAGGTTAGCGTTGTCTAGGGCTTTTTCGGCACGCTTACGACGTTCCTCTTTTGGTACATTTTGTACTTCCAAACCGTATTCTGTATTTTCAAGAATCGTTCTATGTGGGAAGAGACCAAAATTTTGGAAAACCATACTCATCGTTTTACGACGAACTTTTAACAAATCTTCTTTATTCAATGTAGCAACATCTTCACCGTCAATGAAAATCTTACCGCTTGTTGGCTCAATCAAACGATTAAGCAGACGTAATAATGTGGACTTCCCTGAACCAGAAAGACCCATAATGACGAAAATTTCGCCTTCATTTACTTCAAAGTTGGCATCATAAACACCGACGCTCGCACCTGTTTTTCTTAAAATTTCGTTTTTCGACTCCCCCTGTTCGACCATTGCCAAAGCAGTTTTTACACGTTTACCAAATATTTTGGTTAAGTGTTCAATTTTAATTTTTACTGGCAAAATATTCTCCTTTACTCTTAAATAATTAAATACTTTTTGTTATTTAATCTCATTAAAGTGACCACTCTATATTAACAATGTATTGTCACTTTGTCAAATGAGTAAACTTATAAAAGCAGAAAATATTTTATATTGAAGAAAGAAAAGACTCACAAATATAAACAAAATCTCAAGTATGTTTATATTTGTGAGCGATTTTTATGAGTAAAGCAAAGCTTTATTAATTTTTGTAAAAGAAGTTTTGAAGAACTTGCAAGGCATCTGCTCCTCCCACAAAATACAGCGTATCATGTTGGTTGAGCGTCGCATACGGACCAGGAGAGATAACCAGTTCATCATTTTGTAGAATAGCGATTACCGTTACTCCAGTATTTTGCCAAAGGTTCATCTCTCCGATTGTTTTCCCCAAATTTTCTGAAGGTTCATTGAGTTCTAGTTCTATAGGTGTCATTGGATTAGACTTTTGGAAGTGTGCAGTTTGTCCAACCAGCTTATCCAAGGTAGATGAAAAGTTAGCAAGTTCTTTCTGTTGACGTGCAACACTCTTTAAAATATCGACCTGCAAGTCTTGAATTGTTTTAATTTCTTGGTGCTGGGCCAAATACTCTTGTGCTTTTTGTCGTGATACAATTACAACACCACTTCCATGAATGGAATCGACAATCCCCAAATCACTAAGAATACTGATAGCTTTCCGTGCTGTCTCCGGAGAAACACCAAAAGTCGTTGCCAATGTAGAACGCGCATAAATTTTTTGCCCTACTTTCAATTCATTGCGAACAATATTTTCAGCAATCAAGATGGCAATTTGCTGATATTTCGGTTGCCTTACCTTATTCACCGTATTCCTCCCTCGTATGTGATGTTAAATCTTGTAGCATTTCTGTAGGTAATGCCCTATGATTTCTATTTTAATGTAAAAATACAAAAAAAGATAGTAAAGTTAATGATATTGTGTATATATCATAACATGTATTTTTAATATGTTTTGTATAAGTAATTTATGATATAATGAACCAGAAAGTTTTAAAAATAGAAAGTGATGTTATGAACTGGATTTTTAGATTGTGTAAAGGAATGATTATTGCTCTTGGTTTCATTCTTCCGGGTGTTTCAGGCGGTGTTCTCGCTGCAATTTTAGGGATTTATGAACGAATGCTCCATTTCTTGGCTCATATTCGTCAAGATTTTAAGAAGAATTTTCTTTTCTTCCTCCCTGTTGGTATAGGCGGAATCTTAGGTTTAGTACTTCTTAGTAGACCCTTAGAATGGTTGCTTGCACATCATCAAGTCATCGTTTTATGGGGCTTTGCCGGTGCCATTTTGGGAACTCTCCCTTCTCTCTTTAGAGAAAGCTCTCGTCACAAGTCAAGAGACCAAAGCGACTGGGCTATTTTAGGGCTTACCTTTGTCCTATCCGCGATTATTTTGTATATGTTACCTGCAATCGCTGGTACAGTTCCAGCAAACTTTTTTGGTTTCTTTCTTGCTGGTATATTGATTGCCCTAGGTGTATTGGTTCCTGGACTTAGTCCTTCCAATCTTCTTTTAATTTTAGGTCTTTTCTCTCCGATGCTTGACGGTTTTAAAAATCGTGATATTCTTGGTGTTTTTCTTCCAATTGCCATTGGAGGAATGTTCGCTCTTGTGAGCTTTTCAAAGGTAATGGAAAGACTTCTCCTTAACTATCATTCGAAAGTGTATCATTTTATTATTGGTTTGGTCCTGTCGAGTACTTTACTTATTGTTGTCCCTACACAGAGTGCTGAAACGATCAGTTATGCTGGTGCAACCTTCTCAACTTTTATGATGAGTGCCTTACTTTTTGTAGTTGGGATACTTTTAGGACTTTGGATGAGTAAACTAGAAGAAAAATACAAATAGCTATTGGTAAGGAGCTATGCTTCTATTACGTCTTCAGAAATAAAAACGACTGAGAAAAATTTAATCAGTCGTTTTTATGGTTCTGTATAATCTGTGGTGGT
>NZ_DKXK01000051.1:0-16471 GCF_002492185.1 Lactococcus sp. UBA7128 | reverse complement strand
ATGGCTGGGGAACAGTACCGTTATCTGGAGAATCAAGGTGGTGGGAACCATTTGATTATTCGGAATCATGCGATTGTAAATGTTTCTTGGAATAATCAGAATACTCGTCTCAATCAGTGGTATGATACTCTTGACCCAGAAGTTCAAGCCATGGTACAGCCTGTGTCAGACAGCTTTGTGACAGGAGCAGTGCCAGATGCAGATGTTACATGGTCAGATCCTGCGCGTTGGGTGCCTAATAATCTAGATAACTTCCCAGAAATTGCTGCAGATGTGACTACAGTTGTTTCAACAGGTACGCCCCGTGCTTTTGCGCTTTCTTTAGCAGATGTAGCACGCCTATCAGGCCCTGGGACCGCTTTTACTGGACGTTTAGAGCGTCTAGCAGCTGATAATGCTTGGTGGTGGATTCGCACCCCTGGAGCTTCAGGTTATGCATGGCTTATAAATACACATGGCAGATTACTTGCGACGGAAGAAGTGGGACTTTCTCGCCTTAGTGGTGGTATTCGCCCTCCCCTGATTGTTCATTAGACAGTATAAGTTTTCTAAGTCAAAAATAAAGTCCCTTAGCCAAGTTATTCCTCTGTATCAAGGCTGAGTGATTTTTTGTTTTTCCCAATGCAAAGAGAAATATAGAAAATCGCTGCAGTCTCATTTTTCTCTATTTATGGTATAGGTCCAAATCCCTCAAAAAATCAGCCGTTTTTTTCTAAAAAATCCAGAATACAAGCGCATTCATCACTTATAACTAGAAAAACAGTTCACAAAATGCTATACTAAGACGGTAATAGAAAATATTCGGAGGAATTTGAAATGGGAATCGTTTCAGCAGAAAAATTCGTACAAGCCGCTCGTGACAATGGTTACGCGATTGGTGGTTTCAACACAAACAATCTTGAATGGACTCAAGCTATCTTGCGTGCAGCAGAAGCTAAAAAGACTCCAGTACTTATCCAAACTTCAATGGGTGCTGCAAAGTATATGGGAGGCTACAAACTCTGTAAGCTCCTCATTGAAACACTTGTGGAGTCAATGGGTATCACTGTACCAGTAGCTATTCACCTTGACCACGGTCACTTTGAAGATGCTTTGGAATGTATCGAAGTTGGTTACTCTTCATTGATGTTTGACGGTTCACACCTTCCAATTGAAGAAAACCTTAAACTCGCTGAAGAAGTTATCACAAAAGCACATGCTAAAGGCATCTCTGTTGAGTGTGAAGTTGGCTCTATCGGTGGTGAGGAAGATGGTATCATCGGTGAAGGTGAACTTGCTCCTATCGAAGATGCAGTAGCAATGGCTAAACTTGGCGTTGACTTCCTTGCAGCTGGTATCGGTAACATCCACGGCCCTTACCCAGAAAACTGGAAAGGTCTCCACATCGATCACTTGACTAAATTGAACGAAGCCCTTGTTGAAGCTATGGGTAAAAATGTTCCTATCGTATTGCACGGTGGTTCAGGTATCCCTGACGATCAAATCCGCGAAGCAATCGCTAACGGTGTAGCTAAAATCAACGTAAACACAGAGTGCCAACTTGCATTTGCAAAAGCAACTCGTGAATTTGCCGCTGAATTTGAAGCTAACGAAGCTGAATACATGAAGAAAAAACTCTTCGATCCACGTAAATTCTTGAAACCAGGTGTTGATGCAATCACTGCAGCAGTAGAAGAACGCATCGATGTTTTCGGTTCAGCAAACAAGGCTTAATTAGCTTTGTAAATATTATTAATTCAACGTTTGTCAGCAATGACAAGCGTTTTTATTTTTGTCACGTACATTTTTATCCATCAAAAAAGAAAAAGTCAATAGAACTCAAAATATCTAAAGAAAATGTTAAACTTAAGGAAGGAGCAAAAAGTTTCTTGATTGATATCTTAGAGAACACAGCAGGTGCGAGAAAAGAGAAGACACTTGAAATCAAACAAAATTAAGACAAATTTAAAAATCTATCTTAAATTTACTTTATTTTAAAGGAGAAAATATGGTAGGAATAACGAAATTTTCAACAAAGAAGAAAGGCTTGGGACTAACTCAAAAGCGGAATAGTGAAGAATTTTCAGAATTCTCAAATGTTCAAACAACCGACAGTGTCAAGAAAATAATAAGCCGTGATAAGCTCCAAAAGGTTCGTACAACGATTCACGGCGCTTCACTTACAGCTGCTGGGGTAGGTGCTTTGCCTCTGCCTATTGCAGATGCCTTAATCTTGGTTCCTATTCAGTTAAGAATGTTGCGAAAGATTTATAAAATATATGGTGAGAAATTTAATGATAAATTTGTGGTTAATTTTATAAGAGTAACCCTTATTCCGTATATTGGGAGATCGCTGTCTCGTTTAATCCCAGGAGTTGGAAATGTCATCAATGCTTCGATTGCTGCTGCGATTACAGAAGCTATAGGTTGGAGTGCGGCAGTATCACTAGAAAAAGGAATAGATATCACAAAGGACACTGAAAAATTTGAAGGTCTCGTGATGGTCATGCTAAAAAATATTACGAAGCGCACGAAATAAAATAAGTCATGTTAAAACTAAAAAATGTTTAAAGCAATGTTTGCCAGCGATGGAAGACATTTTTGTGTTAGAAAATAGGTCTTTAAAAACCTGTTTTTTAGAGAGTGAAAGTAACAAATTTGACATCTAATATCAATAAAAAATCAGAAAGCGCATACATATCGCTTGACAGTTTTGTTTGAATATTATATACTGAGTTTATCAATTAAGTCGTGACTATTAAATAAGGCGAAATCAAAAGTAAGCTTTTCATAGGGAAGTTCTTCTTTTGATTTCGTCTTTTTTTCTGTCAAAAATTTTTGGGTCTAAAAAAATGAAAATTAACAAAATACTTAACAATAATACGGTCTTAGTTATAGACGACCAAGGTCAAGAAAAAATTGCTATGGGGAAAGGAATTGCTTTTGGTAGAAAAGTTGGTGAGCTGTGTGAAAAAAGTCAGATTGAAAGGCTTTACACCTTAGAGAATAAAGGATCTGACCAACTGTTAGAAAGTATTCCTCAAGAAATCCTTTATGCAGCAGATTATATCGTTAGGATGGTGAAAGAAAAGCTTGAGACGGAAATCTCAGATGCACTTTTTGTCGCTATTGCAGACCATTTAAACGGGGCTGTGATTCGTTCTAAAGAAGGTGTATCCATGAAAAATTTCTTGCTATGGGATGTGAAAAATATCTTCAGGGAAGAATTTGAGATTTGTCGAGAGGCGATGACTAAAGTTTCCGAGGAGATGCACATTGATTTTACTGAAGATGAAGTAGGATTTATTGTTTTACATATTGTGAGTGCAAGTCTGTCTAACGAAAACTCTGCAGCAGAAGTTTTGCTTAAACTTATGGAAGAAATTTTAACGGTTATCAAGTACAGCTTGAAGACCAGCTTTGATGACGATGACATTTATTTTCAACGTTTCAAAACACACTTGAAGTTTTTCACAGAACGAATTTTAACGCACAAAAAGTTAGAAGGCGATTTGCATAATGGTCATGACAGCGAGATGTTTGAGATGATGAAAAACAAATATCCAGAAAGTTTTGAAACAGTCGAGAAAGTAAAGGATTTCATCAAAAAACAATACAATTACGAAATTTCACCAGATGAGCAATTTTACCTGATGGTTCATTTGAGCCGTATTATGAAAAAGAGTGAAGTAAATAAACGAGAAAAGGGAGTTTTATGAAGATTGTTGTTACCAAAGATTATGAGTCATTGAGTGAGATTGCTGCAGCTATGGTACTTGAAAAAATGATGTTGCCACAGCGTGTCAATTTATCTTTGACTGCAGGAGTAACCCCTTTAGGGATGTATAAAATTTTGATTGAACGCCGTAAAGCTTTGCGCATGGATCAATCAAACATTCATTATTACAATTTCGATGAGGTTCCTCTGCCTAAAGCTGAGTCTAACTTTACTATGGGGGATCTTAACCAAGCATTTTATAATCATACGGACATTGACAGAGCGAATATTCATCCACTGCCAGTGGATGGCATTCAAGATTATGAACGTGAATTGATGATGAATGGGGGCATTGATTTGATGGTGCTGGGTGTGGGTACCGATGGTCATTTTTGTGCCAACATGCCAGGCTTTACCAGCTTTGATAAAGGAATTTTTGAAATTCCTATCGCACCTGGGCATAAGTTGTATGAGCAACTTTTGACTTTGACACCGGAACTTCCAGGAGAAAAGATTGTTACATTTGGTCCACGTGCAGTATTGAAGAGCAAACAGTTGGTCGTCTTTGCATCAGGTGCAGGTAAGGCCGAAATCATGCAAAAAGTAATTTCTGGTCCAATCACCGAGGACATTCCTGCGAGCATCTTGCGTACACACCCAAATGTAACCTTTATTTTGGATGAGGCAGCAGCAGCTTTGATAGATGATGTCAATATTATTTAATAAACGCTATAAAAATATAACAAATAGGAGAAGATGATGGGTAAGTATGAAAAGCTTGCAAATGAAATTGTGAAGCAAGTTGGGGGCAAGGAAAATGTAGCCTCACTGACGAATTGTATCACGCGTTTGCGCTTTAAACTGAAAGATGAGAGCAAAGCGAATACAGATGTATTAAAAGAAACTGACGGCATTGTAACGGTTATTCAAGCAGGGGGGCAGTATCAAGTGGTTATCGGGAATCATGTCCCTGATGTACGTAGCGATGTAGATGCTGTACTTGGTGTGCTTGAAGAAACAGAAGAAGCACCAACAGGCAGTCTCTTTAACCGCTTTGTTGAGATGGTTTCAGGTATTTTTCAACCGATATTGCCAGCGCTTGCTGGTGCCGGTATGATTAAAGGTTTGGCAGCTATTTTCTCATTTGCTTTAGGGGCAAACTTCCAAGCTTCACCGACTTATGCCGTTTTGAATGCAATGGGTGATGGTTTGTTCATGTTCCTACCAATTTTTATTGGCTACACCGCCATGAAAAAATTTAGAGGCTCACCTTTCTTGGGGATGATGATTGCGACTGCTATTGTTTATCCTGGATTTTTAGACGGCAGTATTACGGCTAAGTTTGCAGAAGCAGGCGGCTTGAATTTCTTTGGAATTCCATTTTCTGTTCCAACAGCAGGCTATGCTTCATCTGTTATGCCGATTATTGCTATTGCTGCTTTCGCTGCCTTTTTGGAAAGACAGCTTAAGAAAATCATTCCTGATATGGTAAAACTCTTCTTGGTGCCATTTTTCACCGCTCTCATCGTTATCCCAATCGGCTTCTTGGTGGTTGGACCAGTGATGAATATTGCGGCGGACTTGCTGGGAGATGGCTTTATCGCACTTCAAGGCTTCAGTCCTTTGCTCTTTGGCTTACTCCTTGGCTTTTCTTGGCAGATTTTGGTTATGTTTGGCCTACATTGGGCGTTGATTCCATTTGCAATTATGGCGACAGCTCAAGGTGAACCTACAGCAATTTTGGCTGCTGCGGGTACAGCTTCATTTGCACAAACGGGAGCTGTTGGTGCGGTGATGTTGAAAACAAAAGATAAACGCTTGCGTGAGTTAGCTATCCCAGCCTTTATTTCAGGATGGTTTGGTGTAACGGAACCAGCTATTTATGGTATTTCCCTACCTAAAAAGCGTCCATTCTGGGTATCATGTGTCGTTGCCAGCTTGGGAGGGGGAATTAGTCTAGTATTAGGACAACAGGTTTATCAAATGGGTGGACTAGGTGTCTTTAGCTTCCCAGGTTACATTACTTATGAAGGCGATATTACTCCAGCAATTACTTTTGCATTGATTGCAGCTGCTACTGTAGTGGTGAGCTTTGTTGCCACTTGGCTTGTTGGTTTCGAAGACGGGAATGTTGAACAAGCCATGAGTCACGAAGAAGCCAAACAAGCAGCTCTTGGTAAGCAAGTGGTAAATACTCAAGACAGCTTAATTTCCGCGCCTTTGGAAGGAGAAGTAATTCCTTTAGTTGAGGCTGCAGATCCTGCCTTTTCTTCTGAAGCACTCGGAAAAGGAGCAGTGATTGATCCTTCTATAGGTGAAGTTTATGCACCATTTGATGGTGTGATTGAAACACTTTTCCCATCAAAGCATGCCATTGGTTTAAAGTCTAATCAAGGCGTAGAACTTTTAATTCATGTGGGTATTAACACGGTTGAATTAGAAGGCAAACATTTTGAAGCCTTTGTCTCCCAAGGACAAGAGGTTAAAAAGGGAGATTTGCTCCTTAAGTTTGACATAGATGCGATTAAAAATGTAGGCTATAATGTGCAGGTGCCAATAGTGGTAACCAATACTAAGAGCTATGGAAATGTACTGTCTACAGACACCAAGCGTGTAGGTAGGGAAGATGTACTGTTAACAGTTATAGCTGAGTAAGATATAAAACCGACTGCTTAGAAGTGATGAAAATTAGGAAAATTGCTGGTTCTGCTGTTAAGCAGGTTCGCATTTTTATCTATTTTCACTCACTTCATAGGAGGGTGAATTCAGTTAAAAGGAGTAGAGATGACATTTAAAGATAATTTTTTATGGGGCGGTGCGACAGCAGCCAATCAGTTAGAAGGTGCTTTTGATCTAGACGGTAAAGGGTTGAACGTAGCCGATATGAAAACAGTAGGTGGGCGTGGAAAGTCACGCGTTTTCACACCGACTTTGGATTTAGAAACCTATTATCCGTCTCACAAGGCGATTGATTTTTATCATCATTACAAAGAAGATATCGCCATGTTTGCAGAGATGGGCTTCAAAGTATTTCGTCTCAGTATCAACTGGTCCAGAATTTTCCCCCAAGGTGATGAACTGGAGCCTAATGAAGCCGGTTTAGCCTTCTATGACAAAGTGTTTGATGAATGTCTCAAATACGGGATTGAACCTCTAGTCACTTTGAGCCACTTTGAAATACCCTTAGGGCTTATGGAAAAATATAATGGTTTTCTTAGCCGTGAGACCATTGACCATTTTGTCCACTACGCAACCACTTGTTTTGAACGTTACAAAAACAAAGTCAAATATTGGATTACATTCAATGAATTAAACTTTGGAACAATGCCGCATGGTGAATTGACCGTTTTAGGCTTGCACCCTAAAGGAGCGTTTCCTTTAGATGAGATTCCCTCAAACGAACAGAATCGCTTCCAAGCATTGCATCATGCCATGGTGGCTAGCGCAAAGGCCATAATAAAAGCCAAAGAAATTAATCCAAACTTTGAAATAGGTTGTATGATGGCCCATATCACCATGTATCCTTTGACTTCAAGTCCTGAAGATGTCTTGCAGACAAAAGAATACGATTTGCTGGTTAACAAATTTGTTTCGGATGTTCAGGTGCGCGGGAAGTATCCTGCCTTGATTGAGGGCTATTTTAAAAATAAGAACATAGAACTTGATATACCTGAGGAAGACCTAGATATTTTGGCAAAAGGAACAGTTGACATGTATACCTTCAGTTACTACATGACAATATGTGTAACCCAACAACATGGGGCACCAGCTTCGATGGGCAACCTCGTTGGAGGAGCAGCCAATCCTTATCTTGAGTCAAGTGAGTACGGCTGGCAAATTGATCCGATCGGATTGGAGTATACCCTGATTGACCTTTATGATCGCTATGAGATTCCTCTCTTCATTGTTGAAAATGGTTTAGGAATGGAAGATGAAGTGGCAGCTGATGGTTCGATTAATGACGACTATCGTATCGCTTACTTTAAAGCTCATTTTGAAGCGATGAACCGTGCCATTGAAAAAGGAGTTGACCTTATAGGTTACACTTCATGGGGCTGCATTGACCTCATATCAGCAGGTACAGGAGAGATGCGTAAACGCTATGGCTTTATCTACGTTGATATGGATAATGACGGCAAAGGAACACTCAAGCGTTCTAAGAAAAAATCATTTGACTGGTATAAAGAAGTTATCGCTTCAAATGGTCAAAAGCTTTAAGTGAAGCTAGGATAAAAGTCCAAAATAAAGCAAAAACACTCGAGAAAGCATCGAATGCTCATCTTGAGTGTTTTTTCATTTTAAGAGATTAAGGTTGCTCCTAGAGTGTAATTTTTATCCCACTACCTCTGAAAAGGAATTATTCATAAACTCCTGCAAAAGCGGAAAATAACTAATCTACTGGATTGACTGCTCCCTCTAAAAAATCACAGACAAGTTTGCTGAAATTATTGGGGCGAAAATAAAAAGTCAGATGACTTCCCCAAGGAATGATAAGAAGCTGGCTGTGGGGAATATTTTTCGCAATCTCTCGTGCATGTGCGGTTTTGACCACATCAAATTGACTATTCAAGACAAGAGTAGGAGCTGTGATATTCTGGAGTTTGTGGATATTGGGGAGAGCATCATCTAAAAGAAGGTTGAAGGCTGGTGAATTTTTGTAGATAAGCTGTGAAAAAACAGGAAGTACTTTTATTGTGAGACGCACAGGGAGGTAAAGTCCTGAATAAGTGGTATTCCCTGAGTTGAGAATCAACTTATGGATACGTTGAGGATAACAGCTGGCCAGCAGCATTGCAATATTTGCACCATCACTAAAGCCGAGGAGATTGACCTGTTGAAGACTTTCGGCTTCCATAACCTCTAAAGCATCTTGCATTAGTCGGTCAAAACTGAGTTTCTTGCCATTAAAAATACTCTTACCGTGCCCACGTGTATCAATAGAAATACATCTATAATGCGTTTTTAACCTTTTAATGAGCCGTTTAAAGATACTGCTGCTTTGCGAATTACCATGCAGAAGAAGAAGGACAGGCCCCTCTCCCTCAATTTTATAGTAAATTTTCACACCATCACTTGTAGTCACATATTTTTCCATGATTTTATCCTTGATGTTAGTATAGCAGATTAAATTTAAAAAAGGACTTTGTAATGATAATGAAATAAAAGTAAAATGATTTCTCATATCGGTTGAGCAAAGAAGTATTTTTTGTTAGAATAAAGTGGAGAATTTATTTATTAAAAAAAGATGATAAAAATAGGTTTTCTATTTTTTGAGGAGAGAAAATTAACAATGGCTAGAACAAAATACAAACATATGAAGGTAAAGGAGCGTAAAGCCTTATCAAAAGTGACTCTAAGCGCAGCAGCAGTTTTAGGGATTACAGCTTTTGGTGCAAGCGCTCATGCAGATAGTTTAGTGTCTACTACAGATGTAAATTCTAATTTAGAGTTTGAAATTAAACCTTCTGACGATTTGGTGCTTGGAGAAGCAGACAGTGGTGATTTGAATCACGGCAATGGTTCTGGAGAAACAGTAGATCCAGAAACACCAGTGGACCCAGAAACTCCAGTAGATCCAACAGAACCAGTGGATCCGGAGAAACCAGTAGATCCGGAAAAGCCAGTAGACCCTGAGAAACCAGTGGATCCAGAAAAACCGGAGAAGCCAAAGCCTGAAAAACCGAAACCAGAGAAGCCAAAACCTTCTACACCAAAGCCTGAAAAACCTAAGCCTGTTCCGAGCACACCAGCGCCCGCTCCATCAGCACCTGTATACTATGCTCCTGCTTACACAGCTCAAGATGCAGTAACGACTTATAAGCAGGCAAATACAGATGGCGATATAAAGTTTAATAAAACGAATATTGCTGTACCACCTTTGACTAAGATAAATAACAAAACAGCCGAAGATTTTATTAAGAGTATTGCGCCACGTATTTCACAGCTTGCAGGGCAAAATAACCTTTATGCTTCACTCATCATTGCTCAAGCTATTTTAGAGTCTGGCTATGGACGTAGTAATGTTGCTTCAATCTATCATAACTTGTTCAACATTATCGGTGCTTTTAACGGGCAGTCGGTAACCATATCTTCAGGGACCTATCGTGCTTATAGTACTTATGATCAATCACTTGTAGATTATATTAATTTGATGCTACATGGGACAACATGGAACAGTAAAATTTATGCTGGGAGCTGGAAAACAAACAGTGATAATGTAGAAGACGCAGCCCGCTCTTTGCAAGGAATTTTCGCAACTGATCCGGAATATGCAGCGAAACTGATTCAAATTATTAAAGAATATAATTTGACACAATACGATGACATCGAGAATTTATCGGAAGACTTAAGAAATCTTGAAGCTCCTGCGAGCCCTTTACTTGAAGCTATGCCAAGTGGTCTGGAATTCCCAGAATATAATGGTGTTCAGTATTCAGGCGCGGCGAGTTACGCTTGGGGAAATTGTACACAATATGTATACAACCGTATCTTCCAACTGGGAGGTAAAATTGGGCAGTATATGGGCAATGGTGGCGATTGGGGAGCAAATGCTGTAGCTCAAGGCTACTATACAACAACTATCCCGCAGGTTGGTTATGCAGTGAGTTTCCCACCAGGAGTAGCAGGTGCTTCTGCGGAATATGGCCATGTTGCCTTTGTAGAAAAAGTAAACAAAGATGGCTCAATCCTTGTTTCAGAAATGAACGTTGAAGGCTTGAATGTGGTAAGCTATCGTACCATATCAGCTAGCGATGCTAGTCTATCCACATATATCCAACCTCAAAAATAAAACAACTGATTCGAGAGAATCAGTTTTTCTTATTGGAAAAGTAGAAATAAAAAATCAGTCCAAAGGCTGAGAGTATCTACAACGAAATATGAGATAATCTTAGTATAGAGGTTGACATGCCTCAGTTCTATAACAGGAGGAACAAAAAATGAATAAAAAAGATAGAATTATGGACTTGATGCGCCGAGGAATTATCTCGGAGGATGAGGCTTTAGAATTACTTGATAAATCCAGCCCCGTGACTGAAGAAGGGGCAGCAGAAAGTAAAGAAAAATTTAAATACACCGATAAAGATGGATTTGTTAACCATGAAGTTGACTTTATGGATTCTTTCAAAGGGATTATGGATCAAATCGTGTCCAAAGGAAAGGTCGTCTTCAAGGATGCTTCAAAAGCAATTGATGATAACATTGACTTTTCTAAAGGTTTTCCAAAAGTAAAATCTATAGTTAAGACTGTGGAAAAAGACATTGAAGGTGATTTTGACTCAATCAACTTAGCTATTAAGACAGGTAAGATTGCTGTTTATCCAGGGGAAAATGCTCATGTGAAAGCAGAGTATAAAATTTATGGAGCAGTTGCCCCAGAAAAAATTGATGAATATTTAGCAGAAAAAACTCAGCTAGAGGTAGTGGATGGAGTTTTAGAGATTACTGCATCAGACAGTTTACGTATTGCTCTTAATTTAGAACTTTATTTACCAGAAAAAACATATGAAACTTTTGATTTCAAGTTTGTACATGGCGACATTAAAGTCGAAAAGGTAGCTGCGGCTAAAGTAAAAATTGACCAAGTAAATGGAGATGTTGAACTTTCAGAAACACTGAATAAAGAGGTTGATGTTACACTTAAAAACGGTGAAATCAAGGTTCTGGATGGTTCAACAGATGTTCTCAAATTAAATTCAGCAAATGGTAATATTAGAGTGACTTCTGCCTTTGAAGATGGAAATGTGAACTTGGTAAATGGTAATATCTTGTTGACTCAGACTCAAGATAAAGCCCGCAAACTCATAGTGAAAAATGTAAATGGAGATGTTAAACTTTCCGTTCCTGAGTACCTTGGACTTGTTGGCCATGTCCGCACTGTTTTTGGTGGCTATAAAACACGTCTAAACTTGGACAACCCGTTTGAAGCAAGCCGTAATGGCGCTGCGGTTGTGCGCACTGGAGCAGAAACATTAACCTTTGAACTTGAGACAAAGTCAGGAACAATTTGGCTTAAAGATGCAGACTGAGTAAGCTTCATCTCAATTTTTTAGAAAGGAGAGAACATGACTCAGAAAAAATTAACAAAGTCATTAGACAATCGTATGCTGACGGGTACTATCGCTGGTTTAGGTGAGTATTTTGGTCTCGATCGTGATAAAATTACCCTGATGCGCATTTTATATGTGCTCTTCGCTCTAGGAAGTTTGGGAACGCTCGTCTTTGTCTACATCATAGCAAGCTGGATTATTCCCAGCTCTTATCAGTAATTTGAAAAACAGTTTCTAGAAAGGAGAAAACGTGTCTCAAAAACAATTAACAAAATCATCAAGTAACCGCATGCTAACAGGTACAATTGCAGGTATTTGCGAGTACTTTGGCTGGAGCCCTGATATCATTACCTTTGTACGTATCTTATATGTACTCTTAGCTTTTGGAAGCTGGGGAACTTTTATTCTTGTCTACTTTGTAGCCAGCTGGATTATCCCAAGTGCTGGGAGTAATACAAGAGGTCAAGATTATCGACAAGGCCGAGAAGAAAATTGGTCCAGCTACACGGAACGCTGGCAAAGTAAGTCTTCCTCTGGTCGTAAGATGAAAGAAGCAGAGCCCGTCGAAGATGATAAAAAAGACGATTGGTCAGACTTTTAAAAAAATAACAATTCCGAATATCATAAACTCCTAATAATATAAATAAAAAAATGGACGTCCATCACGTCCATTTTTTGAGTGAGATTTCTCCACTTGATAGGAGTTTATGTTGCCCATCTTCTAGCTGGACGATGAGCTTCCCATCAGGTGTTAAATCCATTGCTTTCCCTCTGTAGAGCGTTTTATTTTCTTCAAACTCTACTTTTTTTCCTAAGACGAGAGAACGAGATTTGTAAAAGCTGAAAAAGTCACGGTTAGACAGTCTGTAAAATTCGGACCATATTTCAGCGACCAGTTCAGAGCGTGTGATAGAAGGCTTTTCTGTAAATAATGAACCAGCCTTATGCGTGAGCTCTTCTGGGAATTTTTGAATATAAAAATTAATCCCGATACCTAAGGCAACCTGTAGGCTTCTATCTGCTTGAACCTGAGCTTCGGCTAAAATACCGACAATTTTTTTCCCATTCAAGTAGAGGTCATTTACCCATTTGATTTCTGGTTTTTTGCTTGTTAGGTTTTCGATGGCTGAGACAACGGCGGCCGCTGCGAGTAAAGTATAATTAGGCAAACTTTCTAGCGAGTCCATGGGTTTCAAGAGGAGGGTCATATAAATGCCACCTTCTGGACTAGCAAAATACTCCCGACCAAAGCGACCATAAATTCCTGTCTGCTTTTCAGACATATATAAAGTATTAGCCTGTCCATCACTTTTGGCATCAATCTGGGTTGAAACAGATTGCTCGAGAATTTTAACATCTTTCAGCCAAGGATTGGCTGCTAAAATAATTTTTTTATCTAAAGGATTTTTCATTTAGGCAAAGTATATCAAAAAATTCCAATTTGTGCTAAAATAAGGAAGTTACAATTTCCGATGGCGGGAGAGTAATCTCCAGGTGAGTAATCACTACCATTTAAGCCTGTAACCGAAAAATACTTAAGAAGTAGGGGAAATAAAAAATGTCAGAAAAACGTTTATTCACATCAGAGTCAGTTTCAGAGGGGCATCCAGATAAGGTGGCTGACCAAATTTCGGATGCTATTCTTGATGCTATTGTGGCACAAGATCCAGATGCACATGTGGCCTGCGAAACAGTAGTTTATACGGGCACAGTTAATGTATTTGGCGAAATATCAACCTCAGCTTATGTTGATATTGCTGGAGTGGTTCGTGAAACCATTAAAAATATAGGCTATACAGACAGTGAAAATGGCTTTGACTACAAGTCAGTAGGTGTCCATGTTTCACTTGTAGAGCAGTCACCTGATATTGCCCAAGGGGTAAATGAAGCAGAAGAAGTTCGAGGGAAAAAGGGAGAAAACATTGACCCACTTGACCTTATCGGTGCGGGTGATCAAGGGATGATGTTTGGCTATGCTACCAATGAAACGGAAGAATATATGCCACTGGCGATTTCACTCAGTCACAAATTAGTGAAAAAATTGGCAGATTTACGTAAATCTGGAGAGCTTACTTACCTGCGTCCAGATGCTAAATCACAAGTTACAGTGGAATACGATGAAACAGGGCAAGTAAAGCGTGTCGATACAGTCGTTATCTCAACCCAGCATGCAGCTGATGCGACAAATGAAGTGATTCATCAGGATGTACTTGAAAGAGTAATTAAGGAAGTTATCCCGGCAAACCTTCTTGATGAAGATACAAAATACTTTATCAATCCTACAGGTCGCTTTGTTATCGGGGGCCCACAAGGAGATTCGGGCTTAACAGGGCGTAAAATTATTGTGGACACTTATGGTGGCTATGCTCCACATGGTGGTGGTGCTTTCTCAGGTAAGGATGCAACAAAGGTTGACCGTTCAGCTTCCTATGCAGCACGTTATGTAGCTAAAAATATTGTGGCTGCTGGTTTAGCAGATAAGGCACAGGTACAACTGTCCTATGCGATTGGTGTCGCCACACCAACCTCTGTTAATATTGATACATTTGGTACAGGGAAGGTTTCAGATGATACTTTATTGGCAGCTATTCGTGAAAACTTTGATTTACGTCCAGCAGGAATCATAAAGATGCTTGACTTGCTTCGCCCGATTTATGGGCAAACTGCAGCTTATGGGCATTTTGGACGTACCGATGTCAATCTTCCATGGGAGCGCTTGGATAAGGTGGATGCCCTTAAAGAGTTACTCTAATGAGCAGAACTGTGTGTGAACACGGTTTTTTATTTTCCGCAAAAAGCACTGTTTTTACTGACATTGACATAATATTTTTAAAATCAAACTGTTAAAAATTTGAAAGCGGTAAAATACTTAATTGAAACATATCCCAAAAAATGATAAAATGTAAGGAGTGTTTCTATGGAAGCACATGTGAATTATAATCAAGCTATCTGTTCCATCGCACCGCGATAGAGCAGGTATGAATAAAAGGAGACAGATGAACGTCATATCACTCGTTCTGCTTGTCTTATTGATTGTATTGGTTATTGCCTTTATTTTTTACGCTCAAAATATTAAGAAAAACAAGCAGGATGCTGAAAGTCTTTTTATGCAAGCAGAAAGCAAGGCTAATGAGATAACGGCAACTGCACAGCGTGATGCTGCTCTTGTGAGAAAAGAAGCGGAAATCCTCAGGGATGAAGCAGAAGCTTTCAAGAAAGAAGCACGTTTTAATCTTCGTGAAGAAGAGCAAAAACAGCGCCGTGAAATCGAAGATGAATTTAAGCAAGAACGTAAGGAGTTAAGAGAAACAGAACAACGCCTAAAACAACGTGAAGAAGTTCTAGATCGTAAGGATGACAAACTTACGAATAAAGAACGTAGCTTAGACTCTAAAGAGGAAGCGCTCTCTAAAAAAACTGATACACTCAATAAGCGTGAGCAAGAGCTTTTAGAAATTGAAGAAAAGAAAGAAAAAGAATTAGAACGTATCGCTGCTTTGACTAAGGATGAGGCAAGAGAACTCATTCTTAGCGAGACACGTGATGGTCTAACTAAGGAGATGGCACAGCTTATTCGTGTGAGCGAGGAAAAAGCGCATGCTGAAGCGGATAAACGTGCGAAGAATATTGTTTCACTTGCTATCCAGCGTGTTTCTAGCGATTCGGTAGCCGAACAGACCGTGTCAGTAGTAACCTTACCTGATGATGGGATGAAAGGTCGAATTATCGGGCGTGAAGGTCGAAATATTCGGACCTTTGAAGCTTTAACGGGTATTGATGTTATTATTGACGATACGCCTGAAGCAGTTGTCTTGTCCGGCTTTGACCCGATTCGACGAGAAATTGCTCGCATGACATTGGAACAACTGGTCCAAGATGGTCGTATTCATCCTGCACGTATCGAGGAACTGGTTGAGAAAAACCGCAAGGCTCTAGACCATAAGATACGTGAGTATGGTGAGCAAGCGGCCTTTGAAGTTGGTGCGCATAACCTGCATCCAGATTTGATGAAGATTATGGGGCGATTACATTTCCGAACTTCTTATGGTCAAAATGTTCTTGACCATTCGATTGAAGTTGCTCATGTTGCAGGAAATCTTGCTGGTGAGATGGGGGAAAATGTGAGCCTTGCTAAACGTGCTGGCTTCTTACATGATATCGGTAAAGCACTGGATCATGAAGTTGAAGGAAGTCACGTTGAGATTGGGACAGAACTTGCACGTAAGTACAAGGAAAACCCGATTGTTATCAACGCAATTGCGAGTCACCATGGTGATACAGAGCCTAACAGTAACATTGCTACTTTGGTTGCTGCAGCTGATGCACTAAGCGCAGCACGTCCCGGAGCACGCCGAGAGTCGATTGAAAACTATATCAAACGTCTGCGTGACTTGGAAAACATCTCAACTAGCTTTGAAGGCGTTGAAAGTGCCTTCGCTTTACAGGCAGGACGTGAAGTTCGTGTCATGGTTAAACCAGAAAAACTTACAGATGACCAAATTGTCATTCTAGCACGGGATGTAAAAAATCGCATAGAAGACGAAATGGACTATCCGGGTAATATCAAAGTCACAGTCATTCGCGAAACACGTGCGATTGATTATGCAAAGTAGGAAAACAAAACATAAAACACACGCTATCACAAAGTCAAGAAGCTCCAACCGGGGCTTCTTTTCGCATGCCTAAAAGTCAAGCCCCCAGACAAACCACCCACCCTTTTCTCATC
>NZ_DKXK01000091.1:0-2631 GCF_002492185.1 Lactococcus sp. UBA7128 | reverse complement strand
TTATATGTATTCGGATATCCCCGCTGTTGTCTAATTTCTGAACTAGTATTTTTATGCTTTTTACTTCTTTTTTCTATTTTGTGGTATCATTAGCGCATGGAAGAAAAAATTTATCAATTAAATATAGAAGAAATCAGTAAAAATCCATATCAACCACGTAAAAATTTTGATAGTGATAAATTAAGGGAGTTAGCCCAATCCATAGAAGTAAGTGGTGTACTGCAGCCCATAATAGTTCGTAAGAGTAGTCTCTTTGGTTATGAACTTCTTGCGGGAGAACGGCGGTTACGTGCTGCAAAATTGGCAAATCTCGATAAGATCCCTGCAATTATTCGGATGTATTCAGATGATGATATGATGATTCTTTCTATTTTAGAAAATCTTCAACGTGATGATATGAGTCCTTTGGATGAGGCGAAAAGTATTCGAAAAATCATCGATAAAAGTTCCATGACACATGATGAAGTAGCCAAGTATCTTGGTAAGTCTCGTTCTTATATTTCAAATCTTCTCAGAATTTTAAAACTTCCTCATAGCATCCTTCTATTACTAGGAGATAAAAAAATAAGTTTAGCTCACGCTCGCACGCTTCTTGCTGAAGAAAATGAAGAAAAACAAGTTCTCTTGGCACAAAAAATTGTCAAAGAAAAGCTTAATGTTCGTCAACTTGAGGATATTATTTATAGAAAATCAAATAAAAAGATAAACAATAAGAAAAACATTTATATAGAAGAAAAGGAAAAAGAAATTACAAAATATCTAGGTATAAGTAATAAAATTTCGTATGATAAAAAACGACAAAAAGGGAAAATTGAACTCCAGTTTGATAGCTTAGAAAAACTAGAAGATATTTTGGAAATACTCACAAAAAATTCACAGTAAAGAGACTGTGAATTTTTTTATCCCAAACTTTATTCACATATTTTCAATTTTCCTTTTTTGTGGAAAAGTAACTAAACGCCGTAATAACCCTCGTTCACCTTGTGGAAAACTTCCCCTCTATCCACATTATCCACAATTTTGTGAATAGTTTTCCACTTTTGTGGAAAACTTGTGATTTTTTTTTAACAACGGTGGATAAATAGTTATCAACATGATATAATAGATTCTACTTAATTTTAATATATTTAGAGGAAAAATATGACTCTCCAAAAAGAAAAAAAGGAATTTTGGACGAGAGTAAAGGAATTAGCGAAAAAAAATATCAAACCACAGTCTTATGATTTTTTCATTGAGCCTGCCCAACTTTTAGAAATTGAAAATGACATTGCTACCATCATCGTTGGTGCAAAATTTCATAAAGATTTTTGGCGGAGTCAAGAAGGTCTTATCAGTACAGCAGGGTTTGAAGTTTTTGATCGTCCAATTCGTTTCAATTTACTTTCAGAAGAAGAAGTTTCAGAAAAAATTGAACAAGAAATGAATGAGCCAGATAGTTTGGATGAAGCTCCAGCACTTGCTACTCCTGAATTTACAAGATTAAATCCAAAGTATGTTTTTGACAATTATATTCAAGGTGAAGGTAACAAGTGGGCGAAAGCAGCAGCTTTTGCTGTAGCTGACAAACCAGGTGATGTCTATAATCCTCTCTTTATCTACGGAGGATCAGGGCTAGGAAAAACTCATCTGATGCACGCTATTGGTAATGAAATTTTAAAAGATAATCCTCATTCCAAGGTAAAATACGTGTCTGCAGAAACTTTTGTCAATGATTATGTCAATGCAACACGCAAGGGACAAATGGCGAAATTTGAAGAAACCTATCGTAATTTAGATATACTTCTTCTTGATGACGTTCAGTTCTTTAGTGATAAAGAAGGTACTCAAAATGAGTTCTTCAATACTTTCAATACTCTTCATGATCGTGGTGCCCAGATTGTCTTAACTTCAGATCGTATCCCACAAGAATTAAATAAGCTTGAAGAACGTTTAGTTACTCGCTTTTCTTGGGGACTGACTACTGACATCACTGCTCCAGACTATGAAACACGCATGGCTATTCTACAGACAAAATCTGAGAGTAGTAATCTTGAATTTCCTCAGGAAACACTGAGCTATATTGCTGGTCAAATTGATTCCAATGTCCGAGAACTTGAAGGTGCGCTCAATCGCGTTGAGTTTGTTGCCAAAACAAATAATCAGACGATTGTTAATATTGATACTGCCAGCGAAGCTTTACGGTCCCTAAAGAGTAATATGCAACAACCTTTATCAAATCTTACAGTCAAAAAAATTCAAGATGAAGTTGCAAAATACTATCATATTTCAACGGCAGACTTAGTCGGTCCTAAACGGCCAAAAGAAATTGCATTTCCGAGACAAATTGCAATGTATTTAATTCGTGAACTTTTAGCTCTCAGCCTCCCTGCTATTGGAAATGAGTTTGGGGGACGTGATCACACAACGGTCATGTATGCGCACAAGCAAATCAGTGAGAAAATGAAAAATGACATTGATGTTCAAAAAGATGTTGATGCCATCAAACGTCTCTTCCAGTAAGAAATTATTACTGTGGAAAACTTTTGTAAATTTCCTAAAGTTATCCTCCAGTTATTCACAGTGGAAAACTTAGCTTAATTCATATTTTAGCGTTTATCCCCATACTCACATAGCCTACTACTATTACTAATA
>NZ_DKXK01000035.1:40440-60021 GCF_002492185.1 Lactococcus sp. UBA7128 | reverse complement strand
TTTGATGAGAAAAGCGGAGGGGACTTTCAGGTGAGGTAACTTCTGGCTTCCGTAGTACGTGCCTGAAAAGTGGATAAAAAAGAAGCTCCAGTCTAGGCCGGAGCTTCTTCATTCGTATCTTTTTTCTTACTTTCTCTTAGTTTACCACGACACTTGCCGCAGGCGTACTTCTTAATATCAATTTTACGCTGCCGCTGATAGACCTGCTGGCAGCTTTGACAGATATAAGTATATCTTACCTCCTTCATAGGTGGAGCATAGCGCAGACCACCAACTTGCGCAAGCAGCGTTTTGAAGTCCTTGTCCTTGTGCCTGTAACCTCTTTTTTGAGTATAAAGATGATAGTGTACCAGTTCATGCAGAATGATACGGTCAAACTCTGGTAGTTCCGCCATCTTAGGGTTAAAATCTAAATGCATATCCTTGGGGAAAAAGCACCCTCCCGTACTACGTAAACGGTTATTCCACTGAGCTGTATGTCTAAAAGGGAGCCCAAATTTCGCTAAGGAAATCTGGCGTACATGGTTGGTTAACTCTTTATTGTTCACGTGGCTCTACCAAAGTCAGATTGATTTTTCCGCGTTCTTGATCAATGGACTTGACCCAAACTGTCACAATCTGTCCGACAGCAACGACTTCATGAGGATTTTTGACAAAGTTTTTGCTCAGATCGGAGACGTGAATCAAGCCATCATTTTTAATGCCAATATCCACAAAGGCTCCAAAATCAACAACGTTACGAACTGCTCCTTCAAGTTTTTGCCCCACGCGCAAATCTTCAGCAGAAAGGACATCCTGACGTAAAAGGGGGGCATCAAAACTATCGCGTAAGTCACGTCCCGGTTTTATTAAGTCAGAAATAATATCGGTCAGGGTTTCCTGTCCTACACCCAGATGTTCTGACATTTCTTTGACATCAACTGTTTTCAACACATCTGCCAAATGCGCATCACCCTCGGACAAGCCAAGATACTGAAGCAACTCCTTAACAACTTTATAGGACTCTGGATGAACTCCGGTTTTGTCCAAAAAGTTCTTGGCATCAGGTATGCGAAGAAAACCGGCTGCTTGCTCAAAAGCTTTGGCTCCTAAGCGTGGCACTTGTTTCAACTGACTCCGGCTTGTTAACGCACCATTTTCCTCACGGAATTTTACGACATTATTCGCTAAAGTTTTGTTAAATCCAGCCACATGAGAAAGAAGGGCTGAACTGGCTGTGTTTACATTTACCCCCACTTGGTTAACAACTGTTTCGACCACAAAATCTAGGTTTTCGGTCAGTTTCTTCTCCGACACATCATGTTGATATTGCCCCACACCAATGGCTTTCGGCTCAATTTTAACCAGCTCGGCTAGTGGGTCCTGCAAACGGCGTGCAATAGAAACAGCTGAACGTTTCTCAACAGTGAGATCAGGAAACTCTTCCCGTGCCAGCTCTGAAGCAGAATAAACCGAAGCGCCAGATTCGCTGACAATGACATAAAAGACATCTGATAAGTTATTTTCCTTAAGCACTTCCGCCACAAAAGCTTCTGACTCCCGACTGGCCGTACCGTTACCAATAGCAATCATATCCACTTTGTAAGTTGATATAAGTTCCACTAAGTCATTTTTAGCCTGAGCGATTTGGCTTGTATTTGCTGGTTTTACAGGGTAAATAACCTTTGTTGTAAGAAGCTTACCTGTAGCATCAACGATGGCCAACTTTGCTCCTGTACGGTAGGCGGGATCAAAGCCCATAACTGTACGCCCTTTTAGTGGCGCGACCAGAAGTAAATTCTTTAAATTTTCACCAAAAACTTCGATAGCCGCATCTTCTGCTTTTTCTGTTAACTCAGCCCGAACTGCTCGTTCCATGGCAGGAAGCAATTTTTTCTTTACTGCTTCCTTGATAGCCAAGCTCATATATTTGTTACTACGGGCAGCAAAGCGGTTCTCAAAAAAACGTAAGATTTTATCTTCATTATGTTCAAACTTCACAGAAAGAACACCTAGTTTTTCACCACGGTTAAGAGCAAGTACTCGGTGATTAGGAAGATCTGCTATTTTTTCCGAAAATTCATAGTAAATTTGGAAGACCTTTTTCTCATCTAGACTTTGATCTTTGAGGCTACTTTCAAGCAGACTGTTTTGTTTGACTTCATTTAAAAGCCAACTCCGCAGTTTGGCATCCTCAGATATTGCTTCCGCCAAGATATCCATAGCACCTTGCAATGCTTTTGCTGCAGTTGCAAAATTTTCGTTTGTAAAACTTTCAGCTTCTTCTTCAACATTTACTGCGTTTTTCACGATAAGTTGTGCAAGTGGGAAAAGACCATTTTCTTTGGCAATGGTTGCTTTGGTACGACGCTTTTCTTTATAGGGAAGATAAAGGTCTTCTACTTCTGAAAGTTTCTGTGCAGCTTGAATCTGGGTCTTAAGTTCGTCTGTTAACTTTCCCTGCTCTTCAATTTTTGAAAGTACGGCTGTTTTACGGTCAGCCAACTTTGTCAAGCTGTCGTTTTCATCAATAATTTTTTTAATCTCAACTTCGTCCAAGCTTCCCGTCACTTCTTTTCGATAACGCGCAATAAAGGGGACAGTGTTCCCCTCTGCTGTAAGTTCAAGAACTTTTTGTACTTGGGAGCTTTTGATATTTAACAGTTCAGCTATTTTTTGCGTATTTTCCATGCTTCCATTTTATCATATTCTCAGCAATTTCATTTCATACCGTAAAAAAAAATGGGAGGGAAAGCAATTTAAGGACTGCACATAAAACGGCACACCTATACTGTAAAAGCTGAGAAGTCTAAAAACGTAAGTTCTCACTCACACAGCTTTTTCAAAACTATAAAGTCAATGCTGTCCCCCACTGCAAGTCTTTAAGAAAAACGGTGAAATCCTCAATAGTAATCATAATCCCCCTCCCTCCAATACTTTTCAGCTGTTTTTAAAATTAACAAAAAGCACCAAAAATCTTAGTGCCTTCTTTGAAAAAATTTTTCTATTATATCTTGACGAACATAGGTATAATCCTTATTTTCACGACTCGGGTAAGTCCGGTTACTCAGAACGACTAAAGCACGCCTCTGTAGGAGATCTAAACAAATCAATCCTCCCGTAAAACCTGTGTGATAAAGCTGCCCAGCACCACGAGAAAGCCAGCCTAGTGTCCGTCCCGAAACCTCAAAGGTTTGTAATACTGTCAACAGCTTATCTGATAAAAGTTCACCTGAAAAAACTGCCCGAACAAAGCCTTCTAAGTCACCAACCGTACTGAAAAGTCCTGCATGTCCTGCTTCCTTTCCCCAGAGAAAGGCTTTCCCATCATGAACATTTCCTTTAATCTCACCTCGAGATTTCGTAACTTCTGTCGGTACAGCCAAACTTCCGTCTGGAAAATAGGTCGTCGACTCCATACCAAAGGGCTTAAAAATATGAGTGCGAAAACTCTCCTCAAGGCCACAACCATCTATTTTTTCAATGATTTCTCCTAGGAGTAAATAACCAATGTCGGAGTAAATCGTGTGCTTTTCATGAGGCAAAGGGAGGTTAATTTTCTTCAAAAAATTCCAAAAAAATTCTTGTGAAAAGTCTGTTTTATCTGTGAAGTCCGTAGGAAATCCCGCACGGTGTAAGAGAAGGTCTTGGATCGTTATTTGCAACTCTGCAAGTACAGGAAAAAACACGCCAATCGAATCTGAAAGTGAAATCTCTTCATGGTCTATGAGCTGAAGGATGCGCGTTGTTGTCCCGACCACTTTAGTCAAGCTAGCCAAGTCATAAAGGGACGATGAGGTGACTTCCTCCACATCATCTATTGTCCCACCCCATACAGTTTGACTGTCTTGGTTTTCCATATAAAAAGCCGCAAAGCCCGGCGTATCTTCCCGAACTACTGCGGCTTCTAACATTTTGAAAATATCACTTGCTTTCTCGGATAACATTGGCGATATTTCCATCTTTTTCCTCTAGTAATTTTTTAGCTTCAGTGCTTGAAATATTTAACTCCAGCATCAAAATTGCGACATTAACACGTTCACCAGCCTCGTAAAAGACTTTCTCTGCCTCTTCAAAACTCACGCCTGTTGCCTGAGAAACGATACGAATCCCACGATTCACTAACTTCTCATTTGTTGCTTGAACATTAATCATCAGATTCTGGTAAACCTTACCTGTTCTAACCATGATTCCTGAAGAAATCATGTTGAGCACCATCTTCTGTGCAGTGCCCGACTTCATACGGGTTGAACCTGTAATAACTTCAGGACCAACAGCAACATCTATCCCTACATCAGCCACGGCTGCCATTTCACTGTTTGGGTTTGCAGATACTGAAATAGTCAGTGCGCCTACTTTTTTAGCATATTCCAATGCTGCTAAAACATAGGGGGTTCGGCCACTTGCAGATAACCCTATCAATATATCTTGAGGCATTAACTCGACTGCTTTTATGTCAGCTAAGCCCAGTTCACGAGAATCTTCGGCACCCTCAATGGCCTTATAAACTGCCTCAGCACCTCCTGCGATAATTCCGAAAGCTCGTTCAGCCGGGACACTATAAGTAGGTGTTAATTCAACACCATCCAAAAGTCCTAAACGACCACTCGTCCCTGCACCTATATAAATGATTCGTCCACCCGCAGCAAAACGCTCCGCAGCGAGGTCAATAGCCTTAGCAATTTTAGGCAAAGCAACTGTGATTCCCGCAGCAACCTTCGCATCTTCATTATTAATGATTTCAACCATTTCCAAAGTCGACACCTGATCCAAATTCATCGAATTCGGGTTACGTCCTTCTGTTGATAAACTCTCAATTTTATTCAATTTTTTCTCACTTCATTTAATTTTTTTTATATTTTCAGCCGTTTTCTTCATTCGTTCTGTCAATTCTGTACCAATCATCTCTTCGATAACACCTAAATACAATACTGTGGCAACTTGAAAGGATGACTCAAAAGAAGCAATTGCGCCAACCCGGAGCAAGTGCTCTGTTGTAGGTATTGCGATAATACCGTTCACTTGTTTGCTTAAGTCATCCGACTGATTTTTTGTCACAATATAAGATTGAGCCCCACGTTCACGTGCAATAGCTAAGGCGGCTAGAACTTCTTTTGTCTCGCCTGAATAAGAAAAACTAAGAACAACATCTTGCTCATTCAGATAAGCTAAATTTTCCATAACCATATGTCCATCCCAGCTATGCAGTGCGAGGAAGCCAGCCCGATTAAGTTTATGGGCTAAATCATAGGCAACAACACTAGAAGCTCCCACGCCTATAAGATAAATTCTTCTTGCTTTTTTTAAAGCGGTAATAACCTCTTGCAAAACTTGTTCATCTAAGAAATTTGCGGTATCTGAAACAGTTGTAGAAAGCATAGCAGCAACTTTTTCAATGATAACGGGCAAATCATCGTTCTTTTGGACAATGGGATCGATTTCTAGCAAATCATTTGGAGTCGTAGCAGCAGAACTTTTTGCCAAAGCAATGCGGAAAGCATCCAAGCCCTCATAGCCAAATTTGCGTACAAAACGTGTAATTGCAGAAGCTGAGGTCCCTGACTGTGCAGCGATTTCAGCAATACTCATGGTCAGAACATCAGGATGTCGCAAAAAAGTATCGGCCACCCTTTTTTGACTTTGGTTGAGCGATTCGTAATTTTGCTTGATTTCCATTCTGATATTCATAAGCACTTCCTTTTTTTATTTATCATCAATCATACTCATAATGGAGGCATCGCTTTCACCTGGTACCATACGAGCAGTGATTTTTGTTCCTTTTTCTGTTAGTTCCTTGAGCTGTTCGATATCTTGGGGAGATAAAAAGACAGATTTCTTTATCTGAACGGAGTCTTCACCCTGTTTAGAGATATTTCCAACATTAAATTCATCTAATACGCCAGCATCAACGAGAGCTTTCATGTCGCCAATTGTTTTTGTCAAAACAAAAACACGTTCATCACCAAAGCGATTTTCCTTAAAATTCACAATTGCACGGCGAACACTGGACACGGTTAATTTTTTTCCCGCTGGCTTTGCCAACTGCAATGCACCAAGAACCATCTCATCATTCCATGCGCCATCATTTACTACATAAAGTCGTTCGGCATTCACTACATTTGACCATACGGCAGCAACTTGCCCATGAATCAAACGCTCATCTACCCTTGCATGTATAATCATTTTACTATTTCCTCATTCTTCTTTCAATTAAAACTCTGTTAGTTAAAGAGTTTGCCAACCGCACTTAACATAGGTTGCAGGTTGCCTAAAATCATCCCCAATGCAATCAAGACAAAAATCAAGCGTGTGGAGTTCATTTTCTTTTTACCTAAAAGCCAATAGCTAAGTCCGACAATCGCAAGAGGAACGAGTCCAGGGAGGATTTTATCCAACATTTCTTGAACATCCATAGTAACTTCACCCATTTTATAGGACAGTTCAAGTTTATAGGTAATAACAGAAGGAATCAAGCCACCTACTACAGTCAAACCAAGAATAGCTGCGGCATCAGTCAAGACCTTCATTTGTGATGCAAAACCAACAGCAATTTTTTTACCTTGTGCATAACCAATCTGAAGAAATTTCCATCGAACAGCAAGTACAGCCAGACCGATAATCAAAGGAATAATTAAGCTGACAACTTGTCCTGCTTGGGCCAAGTAAGCCGCCATTGAGAAGACAACAGCACGGTAAATAGCAATAAAAAGCGTATCCCCGACACCAGCAAATGGCCCCATTAAACCAGTCTTAAGACCGATAACTGCTTCTTCATCTGTTTCATTGAGTTCTTCTTCCATAGCTATGTTGGCACCAATAATCAGATGACTCATGGCTGGTGTTGTATTAAAGAAGCCAATATGTGTTTTCAAGGCTTTAGCCATTTTTTCTTTGTTGTTACCATAAAGGCGACGTAAAGCTGGCATAATAGTGTAGGCATAACCTAGACCTTGCATACTTTCATAGTTCCATCCCCATTGGAAACCAAAGAGGTTACGGACGTAAACTTTTTTCAAATCTTTTTTTGTAATTTCTGGTTTATTTTGTTGTTCAGTCATTGAAGTTGACCTCCTCGTCTGCATAAAGATTTTCAGATAAATCTGAGCCAACAGCTGCGACAGCTACGGGCTGTGGCGCTGCAGTTGTATCTTTTCCTTTATTTTGTTGGTTGATTACTGCGATACCAGAAAGTGCGAGTCCGATAAGAGCCACACCAAGCACCGAGAACATTTCTGAGAAATAAGCCATTAAAGCAAAACCGATGATGAAATAGGCCCAATATTTTTTAATTGGAAGGTAACGAAGTAAAATGGCAATCCCCATCGCAGGAAGAATGGCTCCCGCTGCTTTAAGCCCATTCATTACCCAAACAGGTATCGCTTCGTTGATAAGATTAACAACATGTTCTCCAAAGTAAAGCCCAATGAAAACCGGGACCATTCGTGATAATGTCCACGAGAAAATTCCGAAAACATTACTCATTTCCACGCCTCGAGCGTTACCCGCTTCAGCGAATTTAGCTGCGCGCTTTTGCCAGAATAAGTTAAACATCCGTCCCAAAATATCCATTTGAGTGAGCAAAAGTCCAATCGGAATGGCTATACCAATACCATATTCTACACCTTTGCCCGAAAGAATGGCATAGGCCGTACCCATAATGGCACCACTTAAAAAGTCAGGGACTGTAGCTCCGCCATAGGTTGCGACTCCAAGTGTCATCAACTGTAGTGTTGCTCCGACTAAAAGCCCCGTTGTAAGATCTCCCATGACAAACCCTGTAAATGCGGCTGCAAAAAGTGGAGTGTAGGGACCGATTTGAATAGAAATCTGGTCTAGTACGCCAATAGCTGTATAAACCAGGAGAACAATGATGATTCCAATGGAAAGTGTATCCATAATTCCTCCTTTGCCTCTTTGTGAAAGCGTTTTTATTTTTTAACATCCCCTATTGTATCGCAAACGAAATTTTTTGTCAATTATTTTAAAATATATATACATACCGAAATTTATTTTCGTTTATAGAATTTTATGCTATACTGTCCTTATGGATATCTTACAATTTCTTCTTTACCCCTTTATCATTATCATAGCGAATGTGATTGGAGCAATCAGCGGCATGGGCGGCGGTTTAATCATCAAACCCTTATTGTCCCTGCTTGGTTTTCACTCCCTGCCTGAAATCGTATTTTATTCTAGCGTGGCTGTACTTGTCATGGCCCTTTCCTCAACAGCGCGCCAAATTAAAAACGGCATCAAAATCAATGGCCGGAATGTTATTTTTCTGTCTATCGGTTCTGTCTTAGGCGGAATGCTCGGACAGCAGGTTTTACAATTTTCTTTTAACATTATCGGAAATGAGAAAACGGGGCAATTGCAGGCTATCTTACTCATTATTTTATTATCTGGTGTTTTACTCTTAGGACGATTAAACCTCCACTTAAATAAACAATTGACCATTCTTTATTTCTTATGCGGTCTTTCACTCGGGACCGCCTCCGTATTTCTAGGAATTGGCGGGGGACCTTTCAATGTCGCTCTTCTTCTACTGATTTTTCCTTTAAAAATCAAGGAAGCAACGACCTACTCTATCGTTTCCATTTTGTTTTCCCAAGTTTCAAATTTAGTTACGACACTGATGCTTTCTAATATCTTTGAATTTGACTTAAATATATTATTGGTTATTATTCCAGCCGCATTTATTGGAGGAAACCTTGGGGCACTACTGAGCGGAAAACTTAGTGACAGAAGTATCGGGCGACTCTTTGATATCGTTGTCATTATGGTCATTTTTATTACTCTTATCCCAATAATCTTTTAAAGTGCTTTTAGTGGTGCAGATAGAGCTGTAAAGAAAAAAATCATCATTTCCCCAGACAGAATGTCACACATGATGATAGTTATAGTCTATCGAAAAATAAAAAGCTCCTGTTAAAATGGACAAGAAACAAAACATTTCTATCCATTTCACAAGGAGCTTTTTTCATGCACAAAAATCAAAGATACACAAAAGCGCTTAAGACCAAAGGGGCAACAAACTTAGCTTTTTAAACACTTCACAGCTATCAGACTGTCGCAGACTATTTTGAAAAGATAAAATCAACACAGCGACAAAACTGAGTAAAGCTCTCTCTTTGGAAGAACAGGTGTCTATCTTCAAATGGAGATGGAGTTCCTAAAAAGCTTCAACGTTTTCCGTACTCTTGCACTTCTTTGTGGTTCTCTTACAGCAAGTAAAGGATATCTTTCTTTGCTGTAAGATGCCCTAGTCATATTAAAAAGCATGAAGGTTTATTTTGTTGATAAACAATAATTTCCAAAAACAACTACTGAGTAAAACCAAAAACTTCTTTTCTATCGTAGAGTTTCATTAATTTTTCAAAGATAAATTGTGCAAGAAGCGCAGCTGCAATCGGAACGACGAACCACGTCAAGAAAGCAAGGGGCAGAGACAATCCTGCTTCTAAGGAAGCAAGGGGGCCAACCAAACCAACTAAGCCGAATCCAGCTGAGCTAGGCACACCCGATATACTCAGCAAAGCTACAGGAATAGCGGAGATAATAGCTGTAAATAGACAAGGAAGCATAATTATCGGATGTCTAAACAAGTTAGGCATCATCATCTTCATGGCACCTAAAGCTATAGCAACAGTAACACCCGACTTGTTCACACGCCAAGAATTAACCACCAACACCAAGGTTGTTGCAGCCACGCCCATTGCTGCTGCTCCAGCTGAAACACCACTAAGCTGTATAGCCATCCCAATGGCTACTGTCGATAAAGGAGAGATGATAAGAAGTGCAAATGAGCAAGCAATCAATATACTCATCAAGACAGGTTGTAATGTCGTAAAAGAATTAATCCCCGCCCCAATGGCTGTTGTGATGCGCACCACATAAGGCAGAAGCAACAAACCAAGGAAACCACCGCCTGCACCGATAATGATTGGATTAAGCACGATTCCTACTGAGCCAAAGCGATGACTTAATAATTTAACCATGATGACTGCAAGCGCTGCAGTTAACATGGTATTTACAATATCACCGGTTCCTGAACCAACATAAGACTCCAATTCTGGATTAAATCGTACAACACCTGATCCAACAAAAGCTGCGCCGGCCACGACAGCCATCTGCATCGGGTTAAAACCAAACTGTAAGGCAATCAAGGCACCGATAAGTAAAGGTGTTGCCATTTGAAAAATAAGGACAACTTGACCCAAAGTTACTAAAAGCGGTGCTTTACCTAAAACTTTTAATAAAGCTGACAACACTGCATTAGGAATTAACCCAACGATAATACCAATGGCGGTGCCATTTAAAACTTTATTTACAAAATCAAGTATCGGTTTCTCCGTTTGTTGTTTGCTACTCATTGTTTTTTCCTTTCATTCATTTGACATTTAAAATTTCCTCTTTACAGTGTACAAGCTGTGTTAGAAAAGCACAGTAAGGCGTTGCAATACCATATTTTTGACCTTTCTTCACAATAGCTCCATTGATATAATCAATCTCTGTTAAACGATGATTAATCATCAAATCTTGATACATAGAGGGGTAGTGTAAACCAATCCCGTCAGGATCAAATGTAGCTTGGATTTGTGCGATAACTACCTCTGCATCCAGCGTTACACCTTCCCGTGCCGCAATGCTGATAAATTCGTCAACAATTGTTCGGATAATCGTATCTGCATGTGCTGTACTACCAAATCCCGCAATGTTCACATCTAAAAGGGTACAAAGACCATTCAACGTTCCATTAACACAAGCTTTTTTATAAATCGAGTAAAGAACATTTTCAGAATAAATGGCATTTAGGCCTGCTTGATTCAAGACCGCGACAACTTCCTCTGCACCCTTTTGCCCATCGGGATGAATGTTTTGCAAGTCTACACTTCCTTGACCAAATAATTTTATTCTCCCCGGTCCTTCCATACCTGCAGTCCACATGGTATTGCCAAGCAAAATATTTTCTTTGGCAACATATTTTTCGACAATATCTTCATGACCAATGCCGTTTAATAGACAAAGAACTTTTGTATTTTCATGGATTACGGATTGAATGGCTTGTAGCATTGAGTCTAACTGCATCGCTTTTGTAAATAAAATAATCAGGTCAACTTCTAAATTTTTATCCACTAACTCAGCAGGCAAGTACATGGGTAATTCTACAACACGCTTTTCCCCATCCAAATTAATATGAAGTCCGTTTTCTTGAACAGCCTCTACATGCTCTTTCCATTGATCAATCAATATGACATCTTGACCAGACTGAGAGAGCATATAGCCAAAACGACTTCCCATAGCGCCAGCACCTGCAATTGCAATTTTCATTTTTCTTCCTACTTTCTTCCTAGAGACTTGTGTTTATGTATTCACAATTTATATTTTACATTATTTTTATATATTTTTCAGTGGCTCTTTTCACCATTGGTACTTCGCCTAAGAAAATAGCTCAGACACATTGTTAAACCTCAAGCATGCTTTTTCATGTGACGAACATTAAGCATCTTCTTCAAATAAGGTTCTTCATTTTTCTAGCTGGCTCCAGAAATCATTCGCTATTTTATGAATAGAAGGTTTTTGCTTCACCTGAATGACATGCTTTTTATCTTTTAAGCCTTTTAAAATATTTTTTAGTTTTTGGCGAGAAATTCCCATACCTCTTGCCAAGTCTGCATCGGTCAGCACATACAAATTGTCGTACATCTGTACCTAGGCACAAGGAGATTATATGACTGCACGTTCATCATCAGTTAACTCATATTTTTGAATATTTCCCGTAAATCACTAGGTTTACCGTTCCATTTTTTAAGGAATCCAAGACCTTCTCCTATGCCTTGAGTAGAATGACAAACGTATATCAGATAAAAATAGCAGATAGGAAAACTCTCCTGAACTTTTCTTCAAAAGACAGTATCAAAAAAATTTTGATACTGTATAAGAAATTAAATCTCGCCAGTATGTCTCTGTGATTGTATGAGGCACATAGCATTGAATAGCCTCACTATTCAATCCTTAGAATTTGAATCTCAGTTTTTGAGAACATCTCTTTTATTTTAGATGAAATAAGTCAGATACAGCACATTCTACAGCAGAAACAATAACGGATATTTGAAAATTAGAAAGTAAAATCACTTATATACTATCGTAGCCATATACATAAAACAGTTGTGTCGGCATTGTATTTCTATAACTTCTTTACTTTGTTGCTCTAACTCTCGTAAAAATTCATTCATCTTGTAATCAAATGATGAAGCACTGATGTAACTAACAATAGTTTTAGTCTGCATAGTTCCTCCTGCAAATTTATAAATTTGTTTATTTTTGTTGTAATTATACATACATTTTACTATATTTAATAAAAATAGTCAGTGATTTACTGTGAAATCTGAAAATATTTTTCTAATATAAACAAACCTAGTTACTATACAAAATAGAAAAACAGTAATAAATAGAGCTTCTAACGCACGTTTATCACAGTAAATTAAAGCATAGAAACATTATTCCCCCTCCTTGAATTTAGCTAAAAAGTAGTGATAAAGCTCTATTTTTCCTAAAACAAAAAGCCGTATATCTTCGATATACAGCTCCTTATTTAGTAAAAATTTATGCTATTTTTTCTGAACCTTTTAATCAAATACAGGCGTATATGTTTATAAAAGTAAAGCTTTCCTTAATATAGACACTCTGATACAAGCTAATGTACTCAGAAACAAGCTTACAACATTTTGTTGTAGAATTCGACGATAAGCGCTTCGTTAATTTCTGTATTGATTTCATCACGTTCTGGAAGACGCACGAGTGTGCCTTCAAGTTTTTCAGCGTCGAATGATACGAAGTTCGGACGGCCTTTAGTTGCTTCAACAGCTTCAAGGATTGCTGGAACTTTCATAGATTTTTCACGAACTGAAATAACTTGACCAGGTGCCACACGGTATGATGGGACATCAACGCGTTTTCCGTCAACGAGGATGTGACCGTGGTTTACGAATTGACGTGCTTGACGACGAGTAGTCGCAAGGCCAAGACGGAATACAACGTTATCCAAACGTTGTTCAAGTAAAATCATAAAGTTGAAACCAAGAGTTCCCTCTTTGATACGTGTAGCCGCTACGAACAAGTTACGGAATTGGCGCTCAGAAACACCGTAAGTGAAACGGAGTTTTTGTTTTTCAGCCAATTGCAAACCGTATTCAGAAAGTTTTGAGCGGTTGTTAGGACCGTGTTGACCAGGTACGTAGTTACGACGTGCAAGCTCTCTACCAGAACCTGTAAGTGAGATGCCAAGACGGCGAGATTGTTTCCATGATGGACCAGTATAACGTGACATGTATATGTCTCCTTCAAATATTTTTTGAAGAATATTGACAGCCTCGAATTCGTGCATTTTACTTTCGCCTTACAGCTTCGGTTACTTCGTAACAAGTAAAATGTTGACGAGTTTTCTAGCTGACTGCTATATTCAACCTCACCATTCTAGCAAAATTCCTGTCCTCTGTCAACTTATGATAGAATTTAACCCCTGTTACTCTGGCTCATTTCCACTATTTAGATTTTATTTTTACTGGGACAGGTGTTTCTCTTTCTACTTGTCTTATTTTTGTTTGATAATAAAATACCGGAATCCCTGCAAGTGTAATGGCAATACCAATCATAGCAAGAACAGGTTGTTGTGTAATCATCGTCCACATAATAAATAAAGCACCCAGCATTCCTACAACAGGCAATACTGGATATAGTACTACCTTGTATGGTCGATGCAAGTCCGGCTCCTTTTTTCTTAGAATAAAAACTGCCAGGATCAGAAGAAATGAAAAGAACCATATCACGAAGATGACTAAGTTAGTCAATATTTCAAAAGAACCTGCTGCCATAAAAACACATGCTAATCCAGCCACCAAGGCAGCCGAGACGAAAGGAATAGAGTTCTTATTGAGTTTGCTCAAATATTTTGAAAATGGAAGAGATTTCTCTAAAGATAAAGCATAGGGAACACGGATAGCCGTCATTGTATATCCATTGAGTGTGCCATAGACGGAAATCAAGATGCCAATAGTCACAAGTTTTCCGCCATTTACACCAAAAAGTTGCTGAGCGGCATCTGACGCTGTGTTCACATTACCCGCGATTTGATCCAAAGGTAAAACTTTCAAGAAGCTCAGGCTAATAGCAATATAAATAAAGGAAATAATGAGCAAACCAATGGTGATTACTTTTGACAAATGTTTCTTTGGATTTTTCATTTCACCAGCAATATTTCCTACATTCATCCAACCGTCAAATGCGAACAAACTCGCGACTAAAGCTCCACCTAAGCCTGTAAGAAGACCGACATTTTCTCCAGCTTGAACAGGAAATAATTGAACGTCTACTTGTGAGCGAGTGGTTAGACCAAACATAATAATTAAAAATATCGGAATCAGCTTCAAAATCGAAGTGATTTGTTGAAAACGAGAAGTAAAACGGGAGCCAAGTAAATTAACTGCCATAATTGATAAAACTGCGACAATAGCAATAGGTAGCAATAAGCTTTGAGGAAAGCCCAATAAATTTATAACCTGAGTAGCAAAGATAATACCCAAGGCAGCTATATTTCCAGGGTTATAAATCAAAACCTGAACCCAGCCAAATAGAAAACCAACCATCTTTCCATAACTTCGTTCCAAGTATTTTACGGTACCTCCTGTCTCAGGAATGGCTGCCGCGAGTTCAGCGACACTCAATCCTGCACAAATAGTTAGCCCTCCCCCTACAATCCAGGCCAGTAAAGTGAGCGAGGCTGACTGTGTGGCCGCAGCCATTGTGGCAATTCTGAAGAAAACTCCAGCACCGATAACCGTTCCTACAACAATAGACAAGGCACCAAAAAAACCGATATCACTTTTCAAGTCTTTTTCCATATCCATCTCTTCTTTCTTATGTATTCACTAAAATTTTTAGTGTTACGCACCATTATACTTTATGTTTTTGCATTCTCCAAATAATTCATGAATTTTCTGACATTTGTTATCTAAATTTAATATTTCTGATTTATGGAATCTAAATGACAATGACAAACTCAGCCACGAAAAGGGCTCAGCACACAACTAAAAAGTTGCCTTTAGGCAATTTTTTACACACTGCTGTCACTCTTTTTTAGCGATTACCACCGCAGAGTTGACAGAAGCACAATATGTTGTGTACTTATGGAAAACTCTGAGTGACACTTTGAGGTATTGAGGACTTCAATTTGGTAGGAACGCATAATCTCTTGGGCCGTTTGGTGCTTTTCTGAAGGGTTTCCCGCGCAACATGCATCAGCCACAATAATTTTTTTCAGGAGACAGTACTTTGATTATGAGAGCATTAGACACCACGTAGCTGTCCGTGTCCAAACCGTTCAGCCCGACTTGAACATAATCTTGAGTACGGATAAATTGGGATGACTCAGGAGAACCAAAAGAGGCTTTCTCAAAAACTTGGCGGAAATCATCCTCCACATCAGTAACGCCATCAGGACGAATACACCAAGCTGACACCTCGTAAATACAATGTTTGACAGGCAAAAACTGCCGATAGTCGTCATAATATGTGTCTTACATCGCCAAATGCCCGTGGGAATCATCGCTGATACGCTTAACTTTCACAGCAGCGTCTCCTCCATCCCAAAGCCCCATCTTTAAAACCAACCTTACAGAAGACCATGAACAATCTCCCTAAAAATTAATACCAGTTTGTCGGATTATACCAACAAGAAAAAGTATCAGAAGATCTTCCGTGAGCAGTTGCAAATGCCCATTTTTTAAATACAGCATTTGCTATTCTGGTGTCCGTACCTACTTTAGCTTTCGCACCATGTCTTTGATATTTAGAGCTGTAATGGTTAGAATGTCCTCTTTTCCTTCTTCCCAAATCATAAAGGTCAGAAAAATATACCCATCTCCCTGAAGCATGATTAATAGCTGGTCTTGCTTTCTTATTGGTGTTAGATCCTAAATTACTTTCTACAATATTATCCTTAGAGTCAAAATGGATATATCCCTCAGAATCTGATGTGTGTGTGATATCCCCATACGGCTCTAGTTTGTCCGCAAAAGCAACTGAACCCCCTAGTAAACTTCCTAACAGTCCAAAAGAAAGTACTAAAGTTGCTAAATATAACGTTTTTTTCATATTTACCTCCAAAATATTTTTATATACAATGTTGCTGTGTCTCCGAGAATTTTAAAGCCTTAGATTGTTCATGATCTTCTGTAAGACTGATTTTTAAAAAAGGGCAGTGCAAAATTAAAGTTCTATGGTTTTATTTCCTTTCTTTGCCAGTTCCTCATCATGAGTGACAATGATTACTGCTTTCCCATTTATTGATTGTTGAAATAAAATATCAGTGACGATATCTCTGTTGAGTGAGTCTAAAGAGCCTGTAGGTTCATCTGCTAAAATAAGTATGGATGGTTTTAAAATAATTCGCGCGAGTGCTACGCGCTGTTTTTCTCCTCCAGATAAACTGCTAATCGTTGTCGATAGTTTTTTATTTAAATTGACCGCATTCAGTGCCTCCTTTTTTTGTATTACTTTCTCTTTCCTGCTTAATTTGCTATATTTTAGGCCTATTTCTAAATTAAAATTAATTGTTTCTTCTTCAACTAGACCGAAATCTTGAAATAAAAATGATATTTTATTTCTTTTTATTTTCAGTTTTTCTTTTGCTTTCAACTTTGCTGTTTCAACACCTTCAAATAAATATTCTCCTGAACTTACCGTGTCGTTCATCCCTAGTATGTTTAACAGCGTCGTCTTGCCAGAGCCACTCACACCTTTGATGGTAACAAAATCACCCTTACTTACAGTAAACGTATTGATTGAAAAGATGGATTTATCCTGTATTTTTTTTTTGATATTACGTAGAGAGACTATTTCGTTTTTATTCATCACTTTCCCCTTTAAAAATTTAATTAAACTTTCTTTTTTCAACTCTAAACAAAGTCATACTGACTATAATGACATTGAGTACCATGGCCAGAAAGATATTAATAACAAATTCTTTGCTAATCTCAGACAAGAATGCAGCTATAGTTAAACCCATCATTAGTTCGAATAGCAACAATAAAAAGACTGAGGCATAAGTTTCAAAAAATGAATAACCGTTTAGCCTTAGCAAATAAAATTTTTTACTATGATACTGGAAAAAATATGCCGTCGTAAGTAAGCAAACAATAGAAAAGACAAATACAGTCAATAAGGAGCTGATTAATAAATAGCTGAGCGAACCGGACAGTCTTTTTATTAGCGTAATCTCTGACTTTTCATAGGGGACAAAAGAAGGTAAATTATCCGTTAACTTGTTTTTCTCTAAAAGCCCGCTAAGCTTTTCACTTGACTGCCCAGCTGTTTTTATTTTGATTGGCGGATACCTATCACCATTAAAAATATTCCTGTCCCAACTGTCGCTATTTTTGAGTGTTAAAATATCTAAAATAGGATAGTCATCAATCCATGGCTTATTGGGAACAAAACTGTAGACAGGTTGTTTATCTTTGATATAGATAATCTCCGTTAATTTATCCTCAAATTGGAGTAAGTCTTTAAAATAGTATTCTTCTATCTTCTTTAAGTCATCACTTCCCTTGAATCTTTCGGGAATGAGTAATATTCTTTTTTCTTCACTTTCTTCTATAAGGATTCTCTGATTATTTTCATCTAAAATCTCGAATTTTTTTAAATAATTAGGGTTGAGTTGTATCGTTCTCCCAAACACTTCGTTCTCTTTTATATTATAATGCTCTATATTTACGAGCAAGCTTCCGTTTTGGTTTAAGTAGCGATAAATTTCTTCCTCTTCTTTTGCTCTAGAATCCTTGTCATGGTCAAATTCAAGTTGATTTTTTCCCACAACAACGGGGTAAAAAACATGATAGTTATCTTCACTTATTTTTTTAGGCACTTCACTATTAAAGGTGATATTGGATGCTTCATACATAATCCTTGCTAAATCTAGGTGAATTACGACTAACATCAGCAGAAAAATAAGTTTTATCGCTGTTGGCAATACGTTGATAAATAACTTTTCTCCTTTATTTTTACTCTCTTTTTTTCTCCGACCTAACTTCTCCACGACATAAACCAGCAGCATCAACCAAACATAACTCAAGGATAGGAGGAGACCAATATTGATCATAAAATTGACACAATAGATGCGTGAAATGGTTCCTAATAAATAGATAAATAAAGCAATGGATGCAAAAATACAAATTGCATACCCCTTGCCGATAAAGTTATTGATGCTCGCTACGATAGAATAGCCATTTTGTCGTAAAATATGAATTTTTTTATGAACCGAGAAAATCCAAAAACTCAACATCACTATAAAAAAGGTTATGCCAATCTTTAAATAGCTTGAAATATTGTAAATGTCCCTACCCGATGATAATTCATAACTTTCACTTTTTTCAAAATCTGCAAAATCTTGATAAGTATAGTTCTCATCAAAAGCTTTGTTATAAGCATTTTTAATCTGTTCTACCGTATCTTTATATTTGTTTTTATCCTCTGTTTTTATAAAAACTTGCCACTCAAATTCATTTTTATTTTTTAAATTCTCTATACTATCAATAGATAAGACTGACTTACTCAATGGAGGGGTGTACTTGGTTTTTTGACTCGTATGAGGTGCATACAAGGTTATCTCTGCTTTTTCTAGGAACTTAAAATTAATCCCTTCTTTGATAAAGTACCCTTGGTCTACAACTTTGTAGAGCGTAAATAATCCCTCCTGTTTTGAAATTTTTTCTATAATATCAATTGTTCTGTCATTATCTTCTTTATTCAGTATTTTTTTAGGTTTTTTTTACAGGTGAATAACTATCCGTATACCTAAAAAAATCAAGCACCTTATTTGTTGAATAATGCTCTACCTGAAAAATAAACATGCCAAATAAAATGCTAAGTAGAAGGATAAGAAGATTAAATTTTAAAATTCTTTTTTTCAAAAAAGCCCCATTTCATTTTAATTCTTTTACTCTAAAAGTTTGTTTTCCACTATTTTTCGATATATTCTGCTATTTTTACTTTCAGATCCTCCTCAAAAGTTTTAGCTTGACCAACTCCCAATCCTCCTAAGGCTAACAAAGTAATACTCATCAGTCTAATAGACAACCTTCGTTTCTTCTTCTTCATACATTTCCTCTTTTCCAATAGTTTTTATTTATACCCACACTATTATTCGTAAAAAAGTGCGAGATGTAACAAAGAATCAAAAAATTACTTTTTTGCACGCTATCTTCTATTTGATTTGACATATATAACATTTCCTAATATTGGAATGATAGGATTACTAATAAATTCAAAGCAAAATAAAAATAGACTCCGAAGAATCTATTGCTTAACTTAATGACATTGACCGCAATACAAGGTTAGTTTTCATTTCCAACAAAAAAACTCATCTACGAAAGATGAGTTAGGGTTAGTCGGTAATCGGGAAGACAGGATTCGAACCTGCGACACCTTGGTCCCAAACCAAGTACTCTACCAAGCTGAGCTACTTCCCGGTGGTATAAAGATTTTCACAATAATAAAACGGGCAAGCCCGACTTAATTATTATGCACCCGGCAGGATTCGAACCT